>JALOPY010000444.1 GCA_025453735.1 bacterium
TTGGGGCAACTCTCCGATCTTGAGCTGCTTATCATTGTTGTGAATCACTGTTCCTCCTGATTTAAAATAAAAAAGACCCACATTAAAAATTGCTGTGGGTCGGAATAAATTGAAACAAGCTATTAACGTGCTATTCTCAAATCCTTCCCGTGGATGAGCCTCTCCACCAACAGCAAAGCTGGGAAAAAGAACTCGAATTAATTTTTAACGATTGCAATTTTCTCAATGAAATTAACACTATTGTTAGAATTCGCTGATAAGTCTTGAACGCATTATTCGTCAATTATTGTCTGGCAAAACAATCAGATCACCGGAGATCGATCGCAATTTCAACACCTGAGAAAAAACTGATTTTTAACCTTCAATTACTTTATTCAATTTTTGGGTGATATGATTTTTTGGCAAAGCGCCAACAATTTGCTCTGCAACTTCTCCGTTTTTAAAAATCAGCAATGTCGGAATGCTGCGGATTCCATATTTGATCGCAACCTGCTGATTGGAATCAACATCGCATTTGGCAATTTTTGCTTTGCCATCGTACTCTTTAACAAGTTCTTCCACGATTGGCGCGATCATTTTGCACGGTCCACACCAAACCGCCCAGAAGTCGATTAGCACCGGGAGTTCCGATTGTAATACTTCGGTTTCAAAATTAGACTCCGTGATTGCCAACAAATCACTCATTCTTATCCCTCTCGTCTTTTTGATTAATAGCTATGCAAAAAATTTGCTAAAGATAAACATATTGAATTAAAATTGCAAGCATATTTTTTTAAAAATTTATTCAGTAAATATATGCAACATTCCTCGTTTACGGAAAACGCTGCATTAAAATTGCTTGACTTTTTACTAATAATTGTTTATCATAATTGCAAAGTATCACAATAAAACTTGAGTTGCAGAGGAGAAAACGCATGAGCAAAAAATCAACTCCTGACGGAATTTCACGTCGAAAATTTATGAAGGGATTGAGCACCGGGGTCGTTGGTAGCACGGTTCTCATCCAGTCATTACCAGCAATTTCCGAACAGGCAGAACCGACGCCGCATGAGGGAAAGATTCTGCTGTCGCTCACTGTCAATGGCAAGCCTGCAAGGCTGTTAATCGAACCACGAACAACATTGGCAGAAGTGCTTCGAGATCAGCTTCAGCTCACCGGAACAAAAATTGTCTGCAACCAGGGCGAATGCGGTGCATGTACGGTTTTGCTCGATGGCAAAGCCGTTTATTCCTGTCATTTATTAGCGCTGGACGCCGAAGGCAAAGAAGTGACGACCATCGAAGGTCTGATGAATGGTGAGAAGCTCCATCCGATTCAGGACGCGTTTATCGAGCACGATGGGTATCAATGTGGCTTTTGTACACCGGGACAGGTCATGGCGGCGCAGGCGCTTCTCTTAAAAAATCCCAGGCCAACGAAAGCCGAGGTGATGGAGGGAATGTCTGGCAATCTTTGTCGCTGTGGTGCCTATCCCAATATCATCGATTCGGTGTTAGCCGCCGCGGAAAAAGCTATGAAGTAGTGGAGCGATGGATCACTGGAGCAATGGAAGCGAATTATTCAATTCGCATAAGATGGAGAATTGAGATTTGCAGGCATCCCGAAGGACGCTTTAGCGTCCTTCCATTTCTGAGCCTTGTCGTTTACGGCAAGGCGGATATTATAAATTTATGGAGGAAATATGCCGTCCAGAAAAATAGTCAAATCAAAATATATTTTTGAAGATGAGTTCGTCGAAACCCTGGCAGAAGTGCCGACCGAGGAAGCTGATAAATGGCTGCCCGGGCAGAAACTCGACATCGTGGGTAAACCGATCCCCCGCCTCGATGGCTACGATAAGGTGAGTGGCACCGCACAATATACTTTCGATATTTCGCTGCCTAATATGGCGTTCGCCCGAACGCTGCGAAGTCCCTTGCCCCATGCCAAAATTAAAAAAATTGATCTGAGCAAAGCGAAAAAATTGCCCGGAGTACTGGCGATTATGACGCATGAAAACGCGCCTCAAATTTCCTGGTATGCCGGAAGTTTCCTGTTCGATCCTCATGTTCGTTACCAGGGCGATGAAGTGGCATGTGTGGCGGCTGAATCCGAGCACATTGCCGATCAAGCCCTGAAATTGTTAAACGTGGAATATGAAGAATTACCATTTGTTGTTGACGCAGAGAAAGCAATACTGCCCGACGCCCCAGGAATATTTGACGACGGAAATATCAGCGGGGGCAAGCCAGCAATTTATCAACGCGGCGATCTTGACAAGGGTTTTGCAGAGGCTGATGCAATCGTCGAGGACACTTTCACCACCCAGATTGCGGTCCATAATCCTACCGAAGTTCATTGCAGCGTGGTAAATTGGGAGGGCGATCAGTTGACGATCTGGGATTCCACCCAGGCAATTTTTGGCGTTCAGGACGAAATTGCCAATAGTCTGAAACTTCCAGCCAGCCATGTGCGGGTCATTAAAAAATATATGGGAGGAGCATTTGGCAGCAAGCTGGAAGCCGGAAAATACTCTGTAATGGCGGCGCTGCTGGCGCGTGAAATTGGGCGACCGGTCAAAATCGCCCTCGATCGCAAAGAGATGAATTTAGCCGTTGGCAATCGTCCCGATTCCCTTCAAAAATTGAAGGTCGGCGCGAAAAAAGATGGGACGCTGACTGCGATGAACCATTATTCGATCGGAGCAGTTGGCGGCTATCCCGGCGGCGGTGGCTGTGCCTGGCCATTCCGAACGGTTTATCAGTGCGCCAATGTCAGAGCCGAAGAATATTCGGTTTTGATCAATGCTGGACCCGAGCGTCCTTTTCGCGCACCGGGACATGTGCAGGGAACGTTTGCCATGGATTCCATCATCGATGAGATCGCTGAAAAAATCGGGATGGATCCATTGGAATTTCGTCTGAAAAATTATGCGGATGTGGATCAGGTGTTCAACGCGCCTTATACCAGCAAAAAACTTCGGGAAGCGTACGAACAGGGATCGAAAGCGATTGGCTGGCAGCGACGCAAGAAAGTTCCAGGCTCCGATCCGGGACCGATCAAAACGGGAATCGGGATGGCGACCCAAATCTGGTGGGGCGGCGGAGCTCCGCCCGCCTATGCTACGCTGAAACTCAATCGGGATGGCAGCGTGGTCGTTCTTTCCGGAACCCAGGATCTGGGCACAGGCACTTACACTTTTATCGCCCAGGTGGCTGCCGAAGTCCTCGAGATACCGATCGACAAAATTCAGGTGATTCTCGGCGACACAGCGACCTGCCCCTATGCGCCAGCCAGCGGCGGAAGCATGACCGCGCCGTCGGTCTCCCCGGCAGTTCGGGATGCAGCCGAACAGATGAAAGCAAAGTTAATTTCCGGCGCTGCCGCGGTTCTGGAAACCTCAGCAGAACAGTTGGTATATTCAAAAGGAAATATCACCTCAAAGCTCGATGCCAAAAAAAGCATGCCCATCTCCGATGTGGTCCGTCGCATGCGTGAGCGTGTTCTGATCACCACTGGCGCGCGCGGGGCAAATCCCCAGGGCTATACGACCAACTCTTTCGGCGCGCAATTTGCCGAAGTTGCAGTTGATACCGACACTGGTCAGGTCAAAGTCCTCAAAATTGCAGCCGCATACGATATCGGTCGCGTGCTGAATCGCATGACGCTTGAAAACCAGGTTCATGGG
>JALOPY010000445.1 GCA_025453735.1 bacterium
ATTCATCCTGCTGCTTGCATGTGCTTATGTCATCTCGCCGATCGATTTAATTCCCGATTGGATTGTGCCGATCCTGGGAGGTGTGGATGACCTGGTTGTTTTGATTGCAGCGTCAAGATATTTTATTAAACATTGTCCTCCCGAAGTCGTGCAAGAGCACGTGGAATGGATCGAGCAAGGTTTTTGATTGGCAAAAAGTAACTTAATCAACTCGGAGGAACAACAGGAATGAGTCGTCTGGGCAATTTTGAACAAACTTAAACAGAGAGCATCTGAAAATTGACACAATACATCAATCCTCGAAACTACAAATTCTGTCCGGTATGCGGAAGTCATCTCAGCTATAAATACGTAACCGATGAAAAAACGAATCGCCTGGTTTGTGGAGAATGTGGCTTCATTTTTTATATTAATCCCACTCCGGCAGTGGCTGTGATTTTGATGAAAGAAAACCGAAAGAAGAGACGAATCTCGATATTCGCATCACAGAGCTGTTTGGAATTTACCCGGGATTCGATGATCCACGAGTGCATGTTGTGCTTATCGCTTATTGGGGCGAGATTGTAGAGGGACATCTTATGCCCGGCGATGATGCCGAGGAAGTGAATTTTTTCCCGCTGAATCAATTGCCCGATAACATTGCGTTCTCAGCGCATCGGACAATATTGAAACAACTGGTGAGAAATGAAAATCAGCCAGCTTCATCGCTGGAACGTTTCAATTGAAAAAGCAAAACAAATCCAGCTTGAGCGAATCGAAAAAATAAGATTGGAAATATTATCAGCCGAAATTCGCTTCATTGCCGGGGCTGATGTTTCTTCTGCCAACGACGAAAACATAAGTTTTGCACCTGAAAAATTTTTCAGCCACTAAATGAGCGGGCCAGAGTTAGCTTGCAAGGATCAACAAATTGGATCGGTTGTTCGAACTCGTGATCGAGTCAAACCGGTCTTTGTTTCGCCCGGATTTAAGATTACATTTAGGACTGTGAATTAATTAAGTTTTCATTTGATAAAGCAATCTTGCCTTTCTATGAGCAAGGATCATTCGCAACTGCGACAGTTATTTAATTCACGTCCCTTAGCAATAAACCAAATACGCATTCAATACAAACAACGAGAAAAGATATGAAACGAACCGGACTGGTTTATCATGAAGATTACTTGCTCCATCACGCCGGATCGTGGCATCCAGAAAGCCCGGAGCGGCTTAAAAGCATTATGAATTATCTTGCTGAAACAAAATTGTTAGCGAAATTGAACCGCATCGATCCTTATCCCGCGGAGATCGATTGGATTGCTACCATTCATAGCCGCGACTATATCGATTCCATTCGACGAATATGCGAAGACTATGGTCATTCCAATCTCGATGCGGATACGGAAGTTTGTCCGGATTCCTACCGGGTTGCCTTGTTAGCCGCTGGTGGCGCGCTTGCTGCGGCAGATGCGATGATGAATGGAGAAATTGATAACGCCTTTTGCGCCGTCCGTCCTCCCGGGCATCATGCTGAAAAATCACGGGCGATGGGATTTTGCCTGTTCAATAATATCGCGATCCTTGCCCGGTACCTGCAGCAAAAGCACCAGCTCGAAAAAATCTTGATTGTCGATTGGGATGTCCATCATGGCAATGGAACCCAGAATGCTTTTTACGACGATCCGACAGTTTTTTATTTCAGCATCCACCAATGGCCCCATTATCCAGGCACGGGATTGCAAACTGAACGAGGGATCGGAGCAGGGGAGGGGTACACATTGAACGTGCCCCTGGCTGGCGGACATGGGAACGAAGATTATGTGAAAATTTTTCAAAACGATTTAGCGCCAGCCGTGAAGGCTTACAAGCCGGATTGCATTCTCATTTCAGCCGGCTTTGATGGTCATTGGGATGATCCCCTGGCAGGAATGCAGCTCACTGAAGCGGGGTATGGACAACTCACTGAAATCATCCTTGAATTCGCCAATGAATTTTGCAGCGGACGCATCATCTCTCTTTTAGAAGGAGGGTATAACCTGGAAATGCTGGCGAAAAGCGTTGCCACGCATATTGAAGTATTGCGCAAAGGAGGCAAATAATGAAGCGCTTTTTAACAATTGGTTTTCTGATAGTAATTATATCAGTGTGTCGCACGGCAGAGGATCCCTCATTTCAGCAAAGCAAACGTGATGCCGATCAGGATATTTATACCCAACGACGGCACAGCATGGTAACGGAACAGATCGAAGCGAGAGGCATTCGGGACAAATTGGTTTTGGATGCAATGCGCAATGTACCTCGCCATTTATTTGTTCCGGATTATCTTCGCGACCAGGCTTACATCGATTCTCCATTGCCGATTGGAGATGGTCAAACAATTTCACAACCCTACATCGTTGCATTTATGACTGAAGCATTGAAACTCAAAGGCGGGGAAAAAGTACTCGAGATCGGGACCGGATCAGGCTATCAGGCTGCGGTGCTGGCAGCGATTGTAAAGAATTTATATTCGATTGAAATTATCCCAGCGTTAGGGAAAAGGGCAGACGAAATATTAAGCAAATTGCAGTATAAAAATATCCATGTCGAGATTGGCGATGGCTATCGTGGTTTGCCCGACCAGGCGCCATTCGATGCCATCATGGTAACGGCTGCGCCGGAGCATGTCCCGCAGCCATTAGTCGATCAATTGAAAATCGGCGGGAGGCTGATCATTCCGGTTGGAAATTTGTACCAGGAATTGATTTTGATCACCAAACAGCCTGATGGAAGTATCAAGAAAAAGTCCGTCTTGCCGGTCCGATTTGTCCCGATGACTGGCGAAGCACAGAAGAAGCAATAGAGATTTTTTTTAAAATCGAAGACAACTTTTTCGATCAAATCTGCGTAGTATAACATAAAATTTTGACAACTTGTGGAGGCTTTATGGCAGAGAAGAAAAAAAGAAAAAAGAATATTTTTCGTGAATACCTGGAAGCCATTCTGATTGCATTTGTCGCTGCAATGTTTTTAAAAATATTTGTCGTGGCTTCATACGCGATACCGACTGGTTCTATGAAAGATACGCTGCTCATTGGTGATGCCTTGTTGGCGAACCAGTTTATTTATGGCGTGCGAACCCCAGGCCACATCCCGATAATAAATACAAGAATCCCGTATGCAAAGCTGCCAGCTTTAACTCAACCCAAGCGGGGAGACATCATAATTTTCAAGTATCCGAAAGATGATAAGCTAAATTACGTGAAACGATGTGTCGCATTGTCCGGCCAAACTGTAGAATTGAGAAATGGCGATGTCTATATCGATGGCAAACCTGAAGGGGAAAAAATATTTATCAAGCGCGACTACGATCCATCAGAGGGATTTTATTGCAACTATTATCAAATCACTTTAGCAACCGGAAAGAAATATACCATTCGCCAGTACGAAAGTCGATTTATGGGCGATGGCAATTTCGGACCGATCCGGGTACCTGAGAATCATTACTTCATGATGGGAGACAATCGAGATAATAGCGAAGATAGCCGTGTTTGGGGGTGTTTGCCAAAAGAGAATATCGTTGGCAAACCGCTTATTATTTATTGGTCATGGGATAAAAATGTCCCTTTGTACAAATTGTACAAAAAAGTTCGTTGGAATCGAATTACCGATATCATATCATAGTATCGAAACAATCAGGTTTTCGCCCAAAGAGCAAAAGCTTTTTGACTGCAAATTGGGCGAATTGTTTTCAATTACGCGAATTCATAATTAGTGCTTGAACGAAAACACAACTTTATGTCATGTCGATCATGCCAGAGGGGGTGCAAATCCTAAAAGTCGGTAATGTGAAATTGCTGTTCAAATTAACACCATAATAAATTATGGTGTTAGTTCAAATTGGATTGAGACAAACACCATGATTTATCATGGTGTTTGTGAGTCGCAAATAGATTCGCCTGGGCGAACCGAAGGGAGAAATCTGTGAATCCAATAGTTGAGTAAAAGCCAGATTCCTCTCCGCCGACTGGCGGATCGGAATGACGCTTTTGCTTCAACTTTAATAGTTTTCGTTCAGATGCTCATTAGCGGAATTCGTCTAATTCGCGCAATTAGCGGTCTAATTTCTTTTTGGGCACTGGCTCGTTCAGCAAAAAAACATTCACCAGCAAAACAATTGAAAGGATGATAAAATGGAAGGACAATTTGGATCATCTGAAATAAAGAAACTTTATCGTTCGAAAATCGATCGTATCATCTCCGGAGTGTGTGGAGGATTCGCGGAACATTTCAATATCGATGCGACGATCGTGCGCGTGATCTGGCTGGTCATTCTATTTTTGACCGGAGTGTGGCTCGGCTTGCTGATCTACCTTGCGTGCATTATCATTATGAAAGATAATCCCGGGCAGAACTTTGCTGACAGGAAACCGCAGAGCACCTCATTGTATTGGGGACTTGGTCTCGTGTTATTGGGCTTTGTATTGTTGTCTTCAAGATGGAATTGGGACATGTTCTATTTTCGCCCGTTTCATTGGAATTTTTTCCGACCGTGGTTTTCGAACTGGGATCGATTCTGGCCCGTGGTTCTTATTCTATTCGGCGTATTTTACCTGGTCTATGCGATGCGCCAGGGGAAACAAACAACAGACTCCGATGCTGAAGCAAAAGATTCGTCGCCGCAATCTGAAATGCCAGGTCAGGTAACCAGGTTATATCGAGCCCGTGATGAGAAAATTATCGGAGGCGTTTGTGGTGGAATAGCAAAAAATTTGAATATCGATCCTGTCATCATTCGAATCGTTTGGATCGTTTTTTCCCTTATTTCATGGGTCATGCTTGGCGTGATTGTCTATATTGCCTGGATGATAATCGTTCCTGAAGAATCAATCGTTCAGAAACCGGAGCCAGTGCTTGAAAAAGAGCCACTGGAGAAGGTCGTAAAAAAAGCTCCCAGGCGTGTGAGAAAAGTAGCCGATAAAGAAAATCAAGAATCAAAAGAATAAGTTTTCATCGAGCAAGAAACGTGTAAAAAGAAAGCTGAGCTTGCTGCAATTTTTATTTACATCAAAATGTTGCAACTTCAATTAAATAATTTTAAAATTATGGAGAAATACTATGCGTATTCATAAACCCTCCATCTGGCCTGGTTTAATACTTATCATTATTGGAGCAATTTTGTTGCTGCATAAATTAGATATTTTCAATATTGGTTGGTACGAGATTTATCCCCTGATTTTGATGGGAATTGGAATCCTGTTTTTCACATCGATTATCGGCAAGCACCAGAAAGGTGCGGTATTTCCCGGAACGATTCTTTTCCTTCTCGGAATATTTTATTTCTTGAGAAATTATGAAATCATACCCTACTATTACATGCGTGAGGTCTGGCCAGTTTTCCTGCTTATCTTGGGACTTGCCTTTTTTGCCGTTTTTCTCACCAAGCCAGCTGATTGGGGGGCATTGATTCCTGCTGCGGTACTTGTGTTGCTCGGAGTAAGTTTTTTATTGCGAGAATTTCATATTATAAGCTGGAATGTCTGGGATATCATCGGTGATTACTGGCCCATCATTCTGATTATCATTGGCGCCGGGATTATTTTGGGGAGCTTGAAAAGGAAACAGGAAGCTTCGTCAGAATAGATTTATCCCTGGTTTTGTTCCTCCACCAAGCCACGAAGCTGCAAAGCACAAATGAGATTAATCTAAATAGGCTTTTGACTGCTGATCCTCAATCGGATCGATCAATCAGTAAAATCAGCCGGCATTTGCCTTCGTGATGAATGAATTCTCAAGATTTAAAAGAATTTTGTCATAGCTTTTTATTTTTCATTGAGCGGACCAGACTGCTCTCCGCATCAATCTTTAGCTCCTTTTGAAATCGAGAAAATTTGGGTCCGCTCATTGCTTCCATTGGATTCAAAGGCTGCGACATTTGTCGCGTGAACCCTATCGTTACAATCCAGAATTTATTATCCTCAGAAATTTCCACTTCTTCCAGCGCCAGGTCCCGGATTTCATCCTGGACGTACAATTCCCGAATATAGTCCTGGGCAATTTTTACAGCATCTTTTACCTCGATCATGAAAGT
>JALOPY010000019.1 GCA_025453735.1 bacterium
ATCGAAAGGATAAGCTGGTGATCCGAAAGGTCCCATCGAAAATTGCTAATAAGTTGATTTGCAGAGTGACCGGGGTGAAGCTTCACGATACGGGCTGCTCACTGAAGGTCTTTCGCTCCGAGATTATTAAACGCATCAATCTCTATGGCGAGCTGCATCGGTTTATTCCGGCGCTGGCAAAAATCGAAGGGGCAAGAATTACAGAAATGGTAGTCGATCACCATGAGAGAAAATTTGGTAAATCAAAATACAATATCACCCGAACATTTCGGGTGATTGTCGATCTCATGGCGATGAATCTGTTCATCAGGTATTTAAAAACTCCGCTACGATTTTTTGGGAAAATTGGCTCGCTTTTCATCGGTTTTGGATTGCTTTCGATTTTGTGGATGCTGTATCGGATTTACCTTTTTAATAAACCATTAATCGATATTAATGTTTTATTGATTTCTTTGTTCTTATTCATGGCGACTGGCGTGCAATTTTTTGTCTGGGGACTGCTGGCAGATTTGATTGTCAGAACCGGGAAGCGCAAGAGCGTTTATTTGACCGAGGCGCCGCTGAATGGCAAAGGAGCCAAGCTATAATAATTTACTCAACACACCAGTCACGAAGCGAACACTAAGATCACAAAGAAAAAATTATGATTATATTAATCTTTCTTTGTGTCTTTATTCTTTCTTGGTGCCTTTGCGTTTGAAGATTTTTTTGTCAAAAAAACAAAGAGTTTATTTGTAATATTATAGATTAAACTATATTGAAGAGATGGATATGAGCGAGTTAGAACGAGTGATAAATTTATCGGAAAAGATTTTACATCGAACAGAGCAGGCGTCGCCAGCGGGTTCAACGGAAATGTCACTTTCGGTGATTGTGTCATTTTACAACCTCGAACAAAATGTTGATGAATATTTTCATTTGTTAAAATCAACGCTGGATTCACTGAATGAATCGTATGAGATCATTTTAATTGACGATAATAGTCAGGATGGAACTTATCCAAACCTCTTGAAAATTGCCCAAGAACAAAGCCATGTCAAATTGATTAAAATGCGGTCGCGCTTTGGTGAAGCTTCAGCATTTGAAGCGGGATTTAAATTATCAATGGGGAAGAAGATCATTTTCTATACAACACGAGTGCGTCCTGACGCCAGGGATTTGCCGAAGTTGCTGGCAAAATTGGACCAGGGCTACGATCTGGTGATTGGCTGGCGCTCGCCGCGACAGGATAGCCTGCTGAATCGCTTCATCTCCCATACCTTTAATTTGATTACCAAGATGATTTCTGGTTTGAAACTGAAAGATATCAATAGCGGCATTCTGGCGATGAATCGTGACGTGCTGGAAAATATCCAGATTTATGGGGGACTGAATCAATTCATCCCGCTGCTGGCAAAGAAACAAGGCTACAAGATTACCGAAGAAAAGATCGCCCAGTTGCCTGGCCAATTTCGGCAATCGAGATCGATCAGCGAATACCTCCAACGAAGTCTCGATATTTTGACGGTCATCTTTCTGACGAAATATTCAAAGAAGCCAATTCACTTCCTCGGATTTGTGGGTGGCATCCTGACCCTTTTTGGCGGCATCATTGATCTCTATTTATTCTTTTATCGAATTTTGGGCTATGGCTCGATTGCAGGGAGACCGCTGCTACTATTGGGCGCGCTATCGCTGGTCATTGGCATTCAAATGATTGCCATGGGATTAATTGGGGAGATGATTATTTTCACCCATGCCGGGGATATAAAAGAATATAATATTGAAACTATTATTGAATAAAATATTTTAATTTTTAATTCGACTTAGGAATGAAATTTGAAGAAATTGGAGTGCATTCCCTTTATGGAATGCACTGATGTATCGGGGCGGAGCATAAAGGCACCGCGCTCCCGTGATTTCAAATCTGATTAAACACGGTTTAAATCACATCAAAAAAATCAATCGAAGAGAAATTTACAAAAAATTATGAAAAAGCTTATCATCCAGATACCATGCTACAATGAAGAAAAAACGCTGCCAATCACATTGCGGGCGATTCCCCGCTCTATTCGGGGCGTTGATAAAGTTGAGATATTGATCATCGATGATGGGAGCACGGATCGCACCGTTGCAGTGGCGCGAGAAAATGGGGCAGATCATATTGTCAAGTTGACTAATAACAAAGGACTTGCTGAAGGATTTCTGACAGGCCTGGATGCCTGCCTGCGATTGGATGCAGATATCATTGTGAATACCGATGGCGATAATCAATACAACGGCGCGGATATTGAAAAATTGATCGAGCCGATTGTAAAAGGCAAGGCTGATATCGTTGTTGGCAATCGGCAGGTGGACAATATTGAGCACTTCAGTCTCCTGAAAAAGAAGCTTCAGCATCTCGGTAGTTGGGTCGTGCGCCAGGTTTCTGGAACCGATATCCCGGACACAACGAGTGGATTTCGCGCATTCAGTCGTGACGCGGCGTTGAAACTAAATGTCGTTTCCAAATTTTCCTATACGCTGGAAACCATCATCCAGGCAGGGAAGAAAAATATCGCGATTACCCACGTGCCGGTTGGGACGAATTCCAAGATGCGAGAATCGCGACTATTCAAAAGCACCTACAGCTATATCAAACGCTCGCTGGCAACGATCATCCGCATTTACACAATGTACGAACCGATTAAAACATTTTTCTTGATTGGAGGTTTAATCTTTTCAGGAGGATTGATTTTATCATTACGATACCTCTACTTTTATCTGTTTACACCGTTCGGCGGACAAGGGCATATTCAGTCGGTAATTTTGGCAGCAGTCCTTTTTATCGTTGGGTTCCAGGTGATGGTTATCGGATTATTATCTGACGTCATTGCTGCCAATCGTCGGTTGCTGGAAGATACGCTTTATCGGGTGAAGAAACTGGAATTGAATGGGAATAAAAATGCGAGTGGAAATTAGTTAATTAGGAAATTAGGTAATTGGGATTTTTGAGAACTGATGTGAGACATCCTTACTTAACGACGCAACCTCTTAACCACTCAACCAATGATCAGGAGCAATGAATGAATTGGAAGAATCAGAAAATATTAGTCACTGGCGGCGCAGGATTTATTGGCAGCCATCTGACAGAAAAATTAGTCGAGCTTGGCGCGAAAGTAAAAGTTTTGGTGCATTATAATTCACGAAATAGTTGGGGGCATCTTGAATATGTTGCTCCGGACATTCTCCGGCAAATCGAAATATTTCAAGGCGATGTCCAGGATCCTTTTTCGGTACAAAAAGCAGTTGCAGGATGCACTGTCGTTTTTCACCTGGCGTCACTTATTGCCATCCCATATTCGTATGTCGCGCCGGCGTCATACGTGGAAACAAATGTGAAGGGGACGCTGAATGTCATGGAAGCATGTCTGAAAGCGGATGTCACGCGGATCATTCATACATCCACCAGCGAAACGTACGGAACAGCAATCTACGCGCCAATCGACGAGAAACATCCATTGCAAGGGCAATCACCCTATTCAGCCAGCAAAATCGGAGCAGATAAAATTGTCGAAAGCTATTTTCGTTCGTTCGATCTGCCCGTATCCACGTTAAGACCGTTTAATACATTCGGACCACGCCAATCAGCCCGGGCGGTCATCCCGACAATTATCAGTCAGGCATTGAATTCAAATGTAATTGTATTGGGATCACTCGATCCCGTGCGGGATTTGACTTATGTGAAAGATACGGTGCAGGGATTTATCAAGATGGCAGAATCGGAGCGAGTGATTGGTGAAGTGATTAATATTGGCAATGGCAAAGGGATAACCATTGGTGATCTGGCAGAACACATCATTTCGCTGTTTAATAAAAATATTGAAATCCGAACCGAAGCAAAACGAGTCCGACCCGAAAAAAGTGAAGTGATGAAGCTGATCTGCGATAATTCCAAAGCCGAGGCGTTCATGGATTGGCAACCCACTTACACGCTAAAGCAAGGATTGAACGAGACCGTCGAATTTATCGAGACGCATCTGGATCACTATAAACCCGAGATTTATAATTTGTAGATTGAGGAACTAAATTATGCAAGCGATTATATTAGCCGGGGGCAAGGGAACCAGGCTTCGTCCTTACACGACAATCTTCCCCAAGCCTTTGATGCCGATCGATGATATGCCAATTCTGGAGATCGTCATCCGACAATTAAAAAAATCCGGATTTAAAAAAATTACAATAGCAGTGGGACATCTGGCTGAGCTGATCGAGGCGTTTTTTGGCGATGGCAGAAAATGGGGGGTCGAAATTACTTATTCGAGGGAAGATGTTCCGCTGGGAACAGTGGGACCATTGGCTCTCATTAATGATCTGGATGAAAATTTTCTGGTCATGAATGGCGACGTATTGACGGATATAAAATATTGTGACATGTATGATTTTCATCTCCAGCGCAGCGCTGCCACAACAATTGCAATGTACGATAAAAAAGTGGAAATCAATCTGGGCATTATCAAGGCGAATGATAATCAAGAAATCTATGACTATGTCGAAAAACCGACATTACTCCACCAGGTGAGCATGGGGATTTACATTTTCAATAAGAGAATTATGAGCTACATTCCCCAGGGCAAATATTTTGATCTGCCAACGCTGGTGTTGACATTGATTCAAGCGAAAGAAAGGGTGCTTGGGTATCATTTCACGGGCTATTGGCGAGATATCGGACGTCAGGAAGATTATGCCCAGGTCATCGAAGAATTTGATAAAATCAAATCCAGTCTCTATTAAAAGGTCGGATCCAACAATCGTCATGAAAAAAAAATATGTAAGTCGAATCATAAATATTTCATCCTTTATATTCATCGCGATCGGTCTTTTCCTGCTGTTTCGGAATGGAGACTGGAGCAAGATCGTGTTTATCAAGGACAATGTCAACTATTGGGGAATAATCGCGGTCATATTGATTGGAGTGTTTTGCCAATTCATGGTTGTTTTCCGATGGTACCTTTTGCTCATTCCGATTAAGAGCGACATCAAATTGGGCTCGATCTGCCGGATTGCGATTAGCGCCATCCTGCTAAATCATGTCGCACCAGGCAAAGTAGGCTATCCAACCAAAGCCTATTTTTTGAAAAAATCGGAAGATATCCCCATCTCCAGTTCAGTGCCTTCCCTGTTCGCAGAATTAATTTTGGATTATGCTGTGACAACTGCTCTTTTTCTATTCGCCGTTATAGGAGGCGGATATGCGAAAGATGTGATACGACTGTTATCAGGCTATTTTGATTTTCGATATCTCTGGTTTTTTCCCATCATAATTGGTGTATTCCTTATTGTAGGAATAACATTGAAGCAACGGATTCAATCTTCCAATATCTCAAAAAATTTGATCACAGCGATCCGTCAAACAAAAAAAAGACTTGACATTTTGCTCTGGGTTGTTTTAATTACCATAATTTATTTAGTGATCTGGTTTATCAGTGACTACATCCTGGTAAAAAGTCTTGGCTATGAGCTTCCATTATTTTTTGTGATATTTGCTGGAGCATTCACCAATATTGTCGTTATTTTAGCGCCTTTGCCTGGCGGTCTGGGCGTTCGTGAAATTTCCAGTGCGTATCTTTATAAAATATTTTTCAACCTGGGTGAAGTGGCGCTGGTCATGATTTTATTAAGCAGGCTATTTACATTTATCACGCTATTTATTCTTTATTTTGGCGATTGGATAATGAGACTGGTAACCTCCAATAAAAATGTGATGCAACGTGTAACGAAGCCAGAACTGACTGGCGATATTTCAAAAGAAACGATTTGAGTATGAGACTGGCGCTGATTGACGAATGTTACCAGGTACAAGGGTATGGTGGAATTTCATCCTGGACGAAACGATTAACGGATTATTATAAAGAACAAGGTGTATCACACCAGATTTTTTCATATTCCAACGGCTTGAAAACGCGGGTGCCGAATTTCATCAAGCTGTTTCCCAATTTGCGAGAGATGACGATCTATCCCTATCTCGGCTGGCGTTACTTGCCGCGAATCGAGCAAGAATTCGATGTCATCCATTTTTCGACGGCGTATTCGATGGCGTTGCATTCGCCCAAAGTGCCGTCCGTCATTTCCGTGCACTACATCCCGTCCCGGCAGAATGCAATTTACAAACGTCTGCTATCATTCAAGTATAAGCTGCTCTTCAATCCCATCGTTCATCACTGGTTTCGCCAGTTGGAACGAATGGCGTATCCCAGAGCGGATCGGATCATTGTCTGCAAAGAAGAGTTCAAACAGTACCTGGTGGAGAATTACGCGGTTGCTCCGGAGAAAGTTCGGATCATCAAATATGGGCTTGATGCTTCCCAATTTTCACCAGAATGGGATTGGCAGAAAAAAGATCGAATGGTCCTGTTTGTGGGGCGAGGTTCCCTCGGAAAAGGCTTTGATACATTGGTCGATGCGGCGCCCAGAATTAATGGAAATATCGTCGCGGTCGCTTCAAGGATTCCGAAATTTTGTTGGGAAAAGATCCGGAAACTGACGAACTTTCAAGTTGTGACCGGAATCCCTTCGGAGCAATTGGTTGATCTTTACAAAAAGGCGGCAGTATTCGTGATGCCGTCACTTTCTGAGGGAAGTCCCATCACGACATTGGAGGCAATGGCTTGTGGTCTGCCCGTTGCTGCCACACAAGAAGGCGGTGGCGGGTATATCGAAGACGGGATCAATGGCTGCATTTTCCCTGTTCGCGATCCCGAAAGTCTCGCACATAAAGTGAATTATCTTTTCGATCATCCTGAAATTGCGCGGGAATTTGGACAGATCAATCGAGAACGAGTTGAACAACATTTTACATTACCTGTGATTGCGGAGCAGGTATTAAACGAATATTCAGAAATAACCAGTTGAGGGAGAAGAATGGCAGGAAAGAAGAAATCACAACCTTCAAAGCGAAGGCAGGAGTCTAAGGGGAATTTTCATAAAAAAGATCGATCAGTACCATTTTTTCTGCTCTGGGGGTTTGTTATTGCTTACATTGTCATTTTTAGCTATTTGGGCATTGTGCGCTATGAAAGTTATAATTCCAGCGCGTACGACCTCGGCATCATGATCCAGGTAATCTGGAATACCGGTCACGGCTATTTTTTGCAGGATAGCATCAACATGGGCTATCCCATGACCCGCTTCTGGATGGCGCATTGGGAATTCATTTTCATATTGATTGCGTTTGTCTATCGACTTATCTCACATCCTTATACGATTATTATTTTGCAGACCCTGGTCGTCGGGCTCGGAGCCGTTCCGCTTTATTGGCTGGCAAAGGAGCAGATTCATGATAAGTCAACCGCGGTGACTTTTGCATTTGCCTATCTCATGTATCCCGCTATTCAAAATGCCAACCTGGCAGATGTGCATGGGATTGTTTTTGCTGCTCCATTATTGATTTATGCGTTTTATTTCATGATAAAGAAGAACTATAAAATGTTTTATCTGTTTGGCTTTCTTGCGCTGATCTGCCGGGAAGATGTCGCGCTGCTATTGGTGATGATGGGAATTTACCTGTTCCTTTTTCAAAAGGATCGAAAACATGGGTTGGTTACTGCAATTATCAGTGGCGTGTATTTTTTGATCTGGTTTCAGCGAATGAAAATCCGTTCGATTCTTGGCTTGCCTGAATTCGAGATCATGCCTGGCGCGGAAACCCATTGGAGCCATTGGGGAAATCTCAGCGAAGACCCGGCATATTTTATCGAGTTCTTTGCCAGGAAATATAATATCTGGTATTTTGTTTATATTTTTGCGCCCGTTGTTTTCATCAGTTTCATCGAATGGAAGATTTTATTGATTGCAACGCCGATCTTTTTGATCAACTTGTCGAGCAATTATTATTACACCCATGATGTCGAACATTATTACAGCGCCATCATCGCGCCATTCGTGTTCATTTCAGCGATCTATGCCACGGCTAAAATTTACGAATTCTTTCGGGTGAAATTTAAGGGCAGGTTCAAAGAACGCGCGGTGCGGGAAAATGTTTTTTCCACAATATCTTCCCTGGTTTTCGTGCTTGCGATTGTTTTTTTCTTTGTCAAATCCAATGCGCTGGATATCAGGAAATGGAAGATTACGGATCATCACCGTGCGATAAACGCTATGATCAAGAAAATCCCGCAAGATGCGAGCTTGACCGCGGAGAATCGATTGGTACTCCACGCTGCGGAACGCCGAGAAATTTATGTTTTCAATGATAATATCGGCAAGGTCGATTACATCCTCTGGGACTTCTACGCTCCTTCGGTCCGAATTGTCAATCGCTCAGCTTTTGATTCCCCATATTTCTGGCCCGATTGCGATTCGATTCGTGATGTTTTAAAACGAAAAGATTATGGCATCATCGAATATGATGATGGCGTTTGTATCTTCAAAAAAGGAGCAGACTACGAGAATGGATTGAGGGAATTAGCCATTGATGTCGGAACCGCGATCGAAAACTATTCAAAAAAAGAAGTAGCACCGTCAATTGAATTTCTCGGTTATAACGAATTCCCACTATTAAAAACCTTTGCCCCGATCAAGAATAGCGAGGCTATCGAGTGGAAATACGCTGTGCATTTCACCAGTTTTTGGAGTATCAAGGATTCCGTGAAAAACACTATCCCGGTGTTTTTTAAATATCAAATGAAAGATAAAAGCTACTTTCAAAAACATGAGCCGATCTTTGGTGTATTTCCAATCACGCGCTGGCAGCCGAATGAAATAATAAAAGACGAGATTTTCTGGGAGATTCCCCGCGACGCCGTTGCTGGCAATTATGAAGTCTCTGTCGCTTTCACCGATCAGATTGAAGAAAAATTAGACCAGGTTCATTTTACGAGATTATTCGACCTAACAATTGAAAATTTGGAGAAATAGATGGTACAATGGAAGATTCCCTTATTCGACAGTGATTTCGGTCAGGAAGAAATTGATGCGGTGACAAAAGTGCTCCAATCTCGCTGGTTAACCATGGGAGAATTAACGCACCAGTTTGAAACACAATTCTGTAATTATATCAACGTGAAACACGCTTTTGCGGTTTCCAATGGAACGACCGCGCTGCATCTGGCAAATGTTGTCCTGGAAATAGGCGCTGGTGATGAAGTTATTGTTCCTTCATTTACTTTTATTGCTTCAGTGAATTCGATTATTTACACTGGCGCCACTCCGATTTTTGCCGACGTTGCGAGTGAAAACGATTTAACGATTTCTCCCCAGGATATCGAAAGAAAAATTTCAAATAAAACGAAAGCGATTTTGGTCGTTCATTATGGCGGTTACCCGTGTCAGATGGAAGCAATTATGTCGCTGGCGCGAAAGCACAATCTCCTTGTGATCGAAGATGTTGCTCATGCGCCAGGCGCTGAATTAAATGGGACATCATGTGGTAGCTTTGGTGATTGTGGCTGCTTTAGCTTTTTTTCCAATAAAAATTTATCGACTGGCGAGGGCGGCATGCTTGTCACCAATCGAGATGATCTCTCCGCCAGAATTAAGCTCCTCCGGTCCCATGGTATGACCTCATTAACTTTTGATCGTTATAAAGGTCACTCCTATTCGTATGATGTTGTGGACCTGGGATATAATTATCGACCCACCGAAATTGGTTCTGCGTTGGGCATCGTTCAACTGAACAAGTTAGCAATGAAAAATAAACGAAGAAAAGAATTAGTTGAATATTATCAAACTAAATTAGCTGATTTAGATGGCATTAGCATTCCCTTTATCAATCACCCCGGAATTTCGACTTATCATATTTTTCCCATTCTTCTCAATCCAGAGATAGATCGAAATCGATTTATGGAATTTTTAAAACAGAATGGTATCCAGACCAGCATCCATTATCCCCCTGCTCATCGATTTACCTATCATAAAAAATATCTTCAACCGAAACACAGCTTGCCTGTCACAGAAGATATCGCCCGAAGAGAGGTCACACTACCCCTATATCCCGATCTCAAATTTGAGGAAATTGATTACATTGCCGAAGTGATTAAAAATTTTGCAGCAAGATAACTCAAAATTAATTACAGATTGGCATTGAATTTGCTATTTCCTGCATCCAACGAGGTGGAGATAGTAAAAATTAAAAAAGTGCAATAACATCGATATGAGGATTGTACCATGAGTGCGTTGTTTTTCGGCGATGACCGTCAAGTTAGGGCATATTGACTTCGTGCGATACACATGAAATCCATAAAGCTCTGCCTAAGCAGATCGAATGAATTACTCCCCATTAAAGCTGAGATCGCACTCTGTTCTCCACACATTTTAGCGCACAAGGGCTTGGCGAAATAAATCGACTCTTTCAAAGGCTGCAAACCTTTGAAAAGATAATTATAAAATTTTATGCAACGAGGCGTTAGTGAAAAAAATTCTTATAACGACCAGTACCTTTCCTCGCTGGAAAGGCGATAGCGAACCGCCATTTATCTCGGATATGGCGCAAGCACTTTCCCGCTATTTCAAAGTTTTTGTACTGGCTCCTCATGACAAAGGCGCTCAGAAAAAGGAACGCTGGGGAGAAGTTGAGATCAGGCGATTTTCCTATTTTCTACCCTACAAATGTCAGCGTTTATGTTACAGCGGCGGTATCTTTGCCAACCTTTTGAAAAATAAGCTGAATTATTTTTTAATTCCATTCCTGTTTTTATTTGAGATGATTGCAGTGATTCGATTGATAAAGAAGGAAAATATTGATCTGCTTTATGCCAATTTTATTTTACCTCAGGGTTTTGTCGGAGCGATGGTGAAACGATTCATCAAAGTTCCTGTCGTGGTCAATGCCTTGGGAGGTGATGTCGGAATCACCAATCCAGCTTTGCGATATTTTGTGAAATATAGCATAAAACGAGCCGATCATGTTGTGGCGTTGACTTCTGCCCTGCGAGATGAGATACTTAAAATGAATGTCGGAAAAATTGATATTACTATCATGCCTTTGGGCGTTTACTCCGATTTGTTCAATCCTGGTTTTCGGGATGAAAAAATCAGGCAACAATACGTGTCAAACAATGATCCATTATTGCTCTTTGTCGGACGGCTGGTCGAAAAAAAAGGCGTGGCGTATCTAATAAACGCATTTCCAGAAGTGCTGAAAAAATTTGATAAGTCCAGGCTGTTAATTATTGGAAATGGCTTATTAGCAAGTGATCTGAAAAAATTAGTTCAAGAATTGAATATAACAGATAGCGTCTATTTTAAAGGCGATATTGACAACAAAAAGCTTCCGCAATATTATGCATCCGCAGATATTTTTATCGGTCCTTCGGTGATTCCAAAAAGCGGCGACCTGGAAGGACAGGGCGTGGTTTTTTTAGAAGCAATGGCTTCAGGCTGCTGCACCATAGGAACGAATATTGGCGGCATTCCCATGAGCGTAGTTCATGAGAAGAGTGGCTTATTAGTCGAACAGAAGAATTCGCAACAGATCAGCCAGGCAGTGATCCGGATTCTGGAAGATTCAAACTTGCGGAATAGATTGCAACAAGACGGACGGAACTATGTGGTCAACAATTTCGATTGGCAGGTTATTGCCCGACGCTATCAAGATTTGTTTGAGAATTTTATCGAGCAGCATCGATGAGAATTTCTCGACTAACACCAGAAGGATTGGATCAATTTATAAAGTTCAATCAAGCGATTGATCCGACCAGAGACGATTTCGTCGAGCGATTTCAATTTCAAGTCCTGGAAAATCCATTATTAGAAGATAAGGCAATGCCCAATATTCTGGTTTCTTATGATGAAAATGGACAAATTGTTGGACAGCATTTGCACAATCCATTTGAATATTATTTTAAAGGGAAACAATTAAAAGGTTTTTATGGCTTCGATTTTTTTGTGACGGAAAATTATCGCGGCAAAGGGATCGGCTCAGCCATCGCCAGGCAAGCCAATATAGAGTTCAATCCACATTTTGGAGTGGGAGTATCTGATGCTTCCCAGCGAATTCAGTTGTCGCTGGGGAATCAGATCATTGGCTATCTTTTCACCTATCTATGGATACGAAATTGGCTCAGCCCGATTAAATTTGGAATGAATCAACTTTTCAAGCAAAAACCTGACAAGCGCTCTTTCCGCTGTTATAAATCGAATTTTCCCAACAAAATCAGCGTTGGTGATTTCCAGTTCCACCTGGTTGAAACTTTGGAGCAGTGGGATTGCGAAAACTGGAATAAGGATGTTTTAGAATTTTCGCGCTCATTGAATTTTATTAATTGGCGATTTTTGAGCCAGGAAAATAAATATTTTTTTTATCTATTAACTGGATCCAAAGCAGAAGCTTATTTTGTAGTCAGAAAAATCTTCGCCAGAGGTCTGAACCTGCTGGCGCTGGTTGATTATCGAGTCCCTGAGATGGACGAGAAGAAATTTAAAGCAATTTTATTTGCGACTCAACAATTGGCAAAATTAGGGGGATATGATGGAATTTTCACCATGAGCTCCTTTCAC
>JALOPY010000446.1 GCA_025453735.1 bacterium
ATTGCCCAGGGAGTCGCACAATTAACCGGTGTTGAAACCGCGGATCAACCCTCTATTCCTGCAAATTACAATTTGTACTCCTGCTATCCCAATCCTTTCAATGCAGCAACCACGATTCCCTTTGCAGTGCCAAAACTGTCGCAGGTTGAAATTGTGGTTTACAATTCGCTGGGACAGATCGTAAAGCGATTGACAAAAGGTGACTATCCGGCAGGAAATCATCGCCTTGAATGGAACGGCAGCAACGATCTGAATGAGCTGGTTGGAAGCGGATTATATTTTGTGATGTTCAAGACCGACGAATTCCAACAAATTAACAAGATCCTATTCCTGAAGTAGATTAGATATTTTGAACCTCCCGAAGGCTTCTCTGCCTTTGGGAGGTTCTAACAACAGTGTAATATCCTCTTGCTTTTTTTAAAATAAAAACATACTTATTGTGAATTAAAATTTCAAACCGATTCCATCAGCCCAGTTAATGGAATCAGCATATCAATAAATTTTTGTGCTGAAAAATTGTTACAAAATAAACTCTAAATTTTTCCGTTCGGATTAACCTGGCGCGATATAGCAACGCCTATAAAAAGAGGTTTGCTGTTAGAATGACAAAAACTGAACAGCACCAACAAGATTTAGTTGAGATATTAAATGATTATTCTAATCAAAAGAATGAAGCGAACTTATTTGCTTACCTCATTGCGAATAGCAATCTTCCCGGTCCACGGGGGAATTTAGAGCTTGCTGGTGCATTTGCCAACGTCGTTCAAAGCTGTTCAGCGAATGCTTCCGAATCGCTGTGGCAGCTTTGCTCTAAGCTGATTGATATTTCCTCAAAAGAAGCCCCGACGAATGATCCGAGAGAATTTCTCCCATTTTGTGGCGCAGTCGCAATCGGAGCGCTCGCTTCTGTTCAGCAAAATCGCTTTGAAGAATCAATGATGATTCTCAAGAGATTGGCAAATGATTCCCGCTGGCGAATGAGAGAAGCGATATGCTTTGCCATGCAAAGATTAATGCAGGTAAATTCTCAAGCTGCCATGAATGAGCTGGAAACATGGATCAGCAGCGGCACGTTGTTTGAGCTTCGTGCCGTCGCTGCAATTGTTGCCGATCCACCGCTATTGAAAACCGAATGGATTGCGAGTCGGAGCTTGCAGTTTCACAAACAGATCGTCGAGCGATTTCTTCTCATCGATGAGCGCAAGTCGGAGCCATTTCGCATTCTGAGACAAGGCTTGGGCTATACTATCAGTGTAGTTGTATGTGTAGTTCCCAAAGCAGGATTTGAATTTTTGCGTCAATTGATTGATTCAGGGGACAAGGATCTGGTATGGATTGTTAGAGAAAATCTGAAAAAGAACCGCTTGATAAAAAATTTTCCTGATGATGTTGCAGCACTGAAAAATCAATTGGAATCCAGATGACCTTGTATGAACGCATCTATTTTGTGATCCGACAAATTCCGCATGGCAAAGTTGCCACGTATGGGCAGATCGCCAGGATTGTCGGTGCGTGCAGTCCCCGAATGGTGGGCTATGCGCTGGCAGCGTTGCAGTCCGGCTCTGATACTCCCTGGCAGCGGGTGATCAATAGTCAGGGAAAAATCAGCCTTCGAATCGATGAGATTGAAAATAATTTGCAGCAGCTACTCCTGGAAGCCGAAGGAGTTACTTTTGATGAAAAAGGAAAAACCGATTTGCAGCAATTCGGCTGGGAAGGAGTTACCTGGGAATGGCTGAATAAACATAATATGTTGAACTATGAAAATTAACTGATCAGCAATGAGGATAGACTAACCACGAAGTGGGATTTCGAATCAATAAAAATCTTCTTGATCTGTCGCGGAGTGCGGCGCCTTTGCGCACCGCCATCAGTGCATAAAGGCATTGCACTCCAATTCAATAACAATACGAAAACAAAATAGGTTATACAATAAAAATATCGCCCCAAAATTTAAGTGATATTTTTTTGAATGAAACTGTTTAAAGATGTTATAAACGGATATTCACTTTTTAAATCGAATTAAACCGATCAGCCAGATCAAAACGATCGCTCCGACAAGCGCCGCAAGAAAAGTGCTTACCGATTTTAAACCGATCAGGCTAAAAAGAAATCCACCAAGCAGCGCGCCAATCACGCCGACGATAAGATTGCCAGCTAAACCGAAACCCTTCCCTTTCATAATTCTTCCTGCAAGCCAGCCAGCGAAAAGACCGATGAGCAAAAACCAGAATGTATTCATTGGGTCATACATATTTTCCTCCTTAACTCGAGATAGGGGTTCACAAAATTTTGGGGCTAACGAAACTCCGACATAAAAACAAAGATTCAAATTCCTCAATAATCTAAAAATCCAACTGATTCAGCCTGATAATTGTTCCATCTTTTTTATTCACATTTGCCATGATTGCTGGTTGGTCTTTAAAATCATAAACCTCGCTATTTGAAGTGAACAGATCGGTCGCTTGAAATTTTTTATTGCCAAAGAGAGCGGGCAAGAGCCAGATTCTGATATCGCGGCTGTCCAAACCTGCATTGATGACAATCAGATAAAACAGGCTGTCTGTTTTTTGAAACAAAGCCGTTTGTACATTTTTTTGATTGGTATGGCAATAGATCGGGGCTTTGTTCGCAGAGTGGATCGCAAAAATGATTTCAGGTTTTGGAGCGCATCCCAGGAAAATAATTTTACCATCTCCGATCTGTTTTTCATAACCGATGATAAACTTCGTACCGGCTTCCTGATTCTCCAATAAATCATTTTCTTCAGCAAAAATATCATCGCTCTGTTTTTCAGATTGGACTGCAACAATTGGCTCTCCGTTAACCTGTCGAAAAATTGATAGCGAATCCTTGATTCGGAGAATTTCCGTCCCCAGGTGCAAATCAAAATTCCTTTTCAGCGTTGTCCCGTCGGGATGAATGAATGGCAATTCAGAATGAGATTTGAGTTTTTCGTTCAAAGAAGGAACAGAATTAAAACAAACCAGCACTCCTCCTGCTGCAACAAACTGATGTAAATATTTCTGACGTTCAGCGCTCATCCATGAGGGACCTGCATAGAAAAGCAATTGACAACCAGACGAAGGCTTTAAAAGATCGAAGCTTTTGAAAGCGATTCCGGATTGATAAACTGCCTGAGCTACCAGATTTTTGTGTCCCATGCTTTCTGCCAGGAAATGGTTTTCATCTTCGGTTATTGCGGTGGCGGTTAGCTTTGTTAATTCAGCAGGTTCTATTTCTTGAAAAACCTGAACAATTTTCTGCAAGGGATCGAATAGCTCGGGGCGTTTATAGCCGCGGGAGTTTATTGGAGAATAATACCAGTTATCCCGCTCCACCAGCATGTACCAATTCCAGCCGACAATCCCACCCATCAGGGCAGTCAAGCAGGTTAAGCGATAATGATTCGCGGTCAAATTGCCAGTCGTGTAATGATAGCCATGCCAGATGCCGCACTGAAATTCAGGAATATAGGGCAGCGATGTGACAGCGCTGGCATAACAAACATTTCTCAGAACAGTCAGGTGCTCGTTTTCATTGGAATGAAACTCATTAGAAGGATACAGATCGATGCCAATCATTCCAAATTCATTCGCCATTTCTCTCAAATTTTGGCTGTAACAATTATGAACTGTATTGAGATAGATCGGAATATC
>JALOPY010000020.1 GCA_025453735.1 bacterium
AAGTCCAGCCATTTCTGCACAGCCGCCGGCGTTGTCTGCAATCGGTCCGTACGCATCGATTGCCAATTGAATTCCGGTAATCGAAAGCATTCCCAGCGCAGCAATAGCAATTCCATACAGACCGGCAAAATTATAGGAAACAACAATTGCAATTGCAATTGTCACGACTGGCAAGGCAGTTGATAACATTCCATTTGCTAAACCAGCAATGATATTCGTTGCTGCGCCAGTTTCACTCGCTTTTGCAATCCGTTGCGATGGCTTTCGTGCTTCAGAAGTATAATATTCGGTCAATAAGCCAACCGCAACACCTGCGATGAGACCGGCTATAATTGCCCAATAAATATCCATTGCGCCGACGAACCGATCGCCCCATTGGATGCCTTCGGCAATAAAATAGCGAATAATGAAATAACTAAAAATCAGCATCAAAACACCAGAGGCCCCCGTTCCGATATTCAATGCTGTTTGAGGATTGCCGCCTTCTTTCGTTTTCACAAAGAACGTCCCGATGATTGAAACGAGATTGCCGAGACCTGCCAATAGCAGCGGCAACATCACAAATTTGCCAAATTCAGGACCAGCCGATGCTGCCAATACCATTGCCCCGATGATTGCTCCAACATAGGATTCAAACAGATCAGCTCCCATCCCTGCGACGTCCCCGACATTATCGCCGACATTGTCCGCGATTGTCGCGGGATTCCGTGGATCATCTTCTGGAATTCCAGCTTCAACTTTTCCAACGAGATCGGCTCCGATATCGGCTGCTTTGGTGTAAATTCCACCGCCGACAGATTCCCAGAATCCCCAAGCCCACAACGCTCATTCCCATCACAGAGCCGCCGTTAAACGCCACGATCAGTGCTGCGTTTAAGCTTTTGCGCGCAGCTTCTGTTGTTCGGGTATTTGCCGCTGTAGCGACATACATTCCGAAAAAGCCAGCGAGTCCACTGCACAGCGCTCCGACCAAAAACGATAATCCAACCAGGCTCGTGCCCTGTGAGACATTTCCCCAGGCAAGCAAAGCTGCAGTTGCAACGACAAAAACAGCAAGGACTTTATACTCGCGGGCTAAAAACGCCATGGCGCCTTCCCGAACTGCCCGACCGATCTCTTGCATTTTTTCGTTGCCTGGATTTTGTTTATTGATCCACAGCGATTTCAAAAAAGCGTATGCCAAAGCCAAAATGCCGGTCACCACACCCAACCAAACCAGTTCACCTCGCACGAGACTACCTCCTCAGCTAATTTTCGAGATAATTTCTGTTAAACCGACTCATTGCTAATTCAAGATTATTCAGAATAAAATGATCGACAGCGTCAGCCGCCATCGCAATAATCGACACCAAGAATTCGTCTTCTTTTTTTGAAAACCGTGATAGTACGTACTCAACCGCATCGCTGAAATGATCACCGATGCCAATTCTTAATCGCGGGAAATCTTGTGTCGCTAAAACCGATATAATGGATCGTAATCCTTTTTGACCTCCGTCACTTCCTTTGGACCTGATTCGTATCGTGCCAAATTCCAGATTAATATCATCACAAATAACAAGTAACCTTGACAAGTCTATATTATATCTCGCCATCCCTGACGCCACTGCCTGACCACTTAAATTCATATAAGTAGCCGGCTTCATCAAAATAATATGTTTATTTTGATTTTGATAGGAACATGCCCAGTAGTTGTCGTCAATTTTAGTAAAAGTTTTTTTCTGTCTTGAAGCGATGGCGTCAATGACCATAAAACCAACATTATGCCGTGTTCGCTTATATTTTTTGCCTGGATTTCCCAATCCGACGATCAAAAATGATGATTCCATAAGCGAAAATTGTTAGAACTGCTTGCAAAGGTCATTATTCTTTTTGAGCCGTTGCGGCTGCTTCTTTTTCAGCAGCTTCGGCAGCTTCGGCAGCTTCCGGAGTTTCTTCTGCAACCTTCTCTTTTACCACTGTTGGCGCCATAACGCTGACCACATGCTGTTGGGGATCGCCTAAAATTTCCACATTTGGAATGGATAGGTCTCTTATTGCAATGGAATCACCCAGCTTCAAATTGGAAACATCAATATCGATATGGTCTGGAATATCCAGGGGCAAGCAGTTTACTTCAATTTCACGAAAATATTGATGCAAAATTCCTCCCTGTTCTTTTACACCAATCGCTTCGCCCAGAAAATGAATCGGAACTTCGATAGTGATCTTTACCTTCAATTGAACGCCCATGACGTCAACATGAACGAGCGATTGCCGCACTGGATCGGTTTGCACTTCTTTGATAATCGCTTTTCGCTTTTTCTTCGATCCGATTTGTATTTCAATTAAACCGCCTTTTGAAGTTAACACTTTCGTGGCATTTTGTGCATCAAGCGTAATCGGAATAGCTGCTTCATCTTGAGCATAAAATATTCCTGGTATCTTTCCTTGCTGGCGTAACTTTTTCGCGTACTCTTTTCCAGTAATTTCTCTTATCTCAGCATGTAAAACTAATTCTGACATTCTTCAACTCCATTCAAATTTCATTCTTAATCAAAAAGGATACTTATCGACTCTTCATTATGAATCCGTTTAATAGCATTTCCAAAAAGATTTGCTACTGAAAGGACTTTGATTTTATCGATTTGTTTATAAGGATCTAACGGGACCGTATCCATCACAACGATTTCAGTAAAGTTAGATTTTTTTAATCGCTCGATCGCTGTGCCAGAGAGAATGGGATGGGTACAGCCGGCATAAATATTTAAAGCTCCATCCTCTCTCGCTTTTTCAGCAGCTTGAATCATCGTTCCTGCGGTATCAACAATATCATCAATAATCAAAATATTTTTATTTTTTACCGAGCCAATCAGGGTCATCACTTCTGATTCATTAGGATTGGGACGTCTCTTATCCACAATTGCCAGTGGGGCATCGAGTCGTTTTGCATACGCCCGTGCTATTTTAACGCCACCGATGTCTGGCGATAACACCACAATGTCTTTAATATCCTTGGCTTTAAAATACTCCACCAGAATTGGGGAAGAATATAAATGATCCAACGGGATATCAAAAAAACCCTGGATTTGCGGCGCATGCAAATCCATTGTCAATACCCGATCCGCGCCAGCCGTGGCGATTAAATTCGCGACAAGTTTCGCGGTGATCGCAACCCGGGGTTGATCTTTTCGATCCTGTCGGGCATATCCAAAATAAGGAATAACTGCCGTAATCCTTCTCGCTGACGATCTTCTGGCAGTATCGATCATGATCAGCAGCTCTAAAAAATTATTTGCCGGTGAGTAGGTCGATTGCACAATGAAAACATCCCTTCCTCTTATATTTTCATTGTACTTTACCCAGATTTCGCCGTCACTAAAATATCTAATACTCAGATCGCCAAGAGGGATGTTTAAATAGGATACAATTTTTTCTGCTAATGATCGCGAGGCATTTCCAGAAAAAATTTTCATTTAATTCCGCCCTGAGAAAATTCTGCATATAAAAATGACGAAAATCTAACGGAGCCTGACCGATTCAAATGCATAGCGAAGACGGTTTGAATACAACATGACTATCAAACATCGAACTGATGTTCGCGTTGCTCCTTCATTGACTTTCGTCATTTGCCATGTTAAATGACGTTTTTTGCTGTTAAAAAATTGCTGGGGCGGGAGGATTCGAACCCCCGAGTGCGGGAGCCAAAGTCCCGTGCCTTACCGCTTGGCTACGCCCCAGAGTGAGCTTTACCATTCGTGATCGTATTCAGCGTCATTTGAACTACCTGGTTGTTGGCCTTGTTCCATGACTCGATAATATTCATCGAGGATCGCCTGTTCGATCACTTCTCGAAATTCGTTATTAATTGGATGCGCAATGTCTCTGAATGAACCATCAGGCATCTTGCGACTGGGCATGCTTACAAAGAAGCCATTGGCTCCTTTGATAACTTTCATGCCGCGAACAACAAATTTATTTTCAAAAGTTACATTTACAAAAGCTTTTAATTTATCCTCATTGCGTAGGGTAACGGTAATTTCTGTTATTTCCATTCCTCTCTCCTGTGATTTTTTTGTAAGTAACAAAGCATATAAAGGACAATAGAAAAAAACAGCGTGAAGCAAGATCACGTCATCGCCTTTATCAGAAAAACCTGTAGCATCTGATAACAGAAAATAAACCAAACACCCCTTTGCTTAGCGCCCCGAATCAATAACAGCCGCATTACCAGCCAATTCTAACTGCTGCCTTGAAAATATCGGCTGTGCAAAAACGCTCTGGAAGGGCATCCGAAAGGATTTCATCGCTTTCTCTGCGCCTTCAAAATCCCGGAATAATCCATAAATTGTTGAGCCACTACCCGACATTGCCGCATAAAATGCTCCATGAGAGTAGAAAAAATCTTTAATTTTAGCGAGCATCGGGCAATGTTGAAAAACAACGCCCTCCAAATCATTGCATATAAAATTTTTCATCTGATAAAGCTTGTTTTCATTTAAAAAAAAGTGTGCTAATTTAACACTTTTTTTTATTTTTGTCAAGCTAAAATTAAAGTTTTTATATGCCCATGTTGTAGATATTTCAATATTTGGATAAATTAAAACACAAAAAAATTGATCGCATATCGTTATCGGATTTAAAATTTCACCGATCCCCGAAGCATGAGCGACGCCGCCATCGATAAAAAACAGGACATCAGCTCCCAGCTTCATGGCTGCGTTCTTAATTATTCTTGCATCGAACTGAACGCGCCACAATTGCTGCAATCCTTGTATAACCGCCGCTGCATTGCTGCTTCCTCCCCCCAATCCTGCCGCAACCGGGATGCGCTTTTCTATGTCGATCTTCACACCCTCACGAATTCCCGTCTCTTGCTGAATATACTTAACAGCATGATAACAGATGTTCTTTGCATCGCCGGGAACTCCAGGATTGTTGCACCGAACTGTTATTTCAGGACTGCTATGTTTTGTAATTGAAATCAAATCATGAAGATCAATTTGCTGCAATATCGTTTCAATATTATGATAGCCATCCGCGCGTCTTGATATAATATTTAAGCCGATATTAATTTTCGCATACGATCGTAACTTGATTTGACTCATAGTTATAAATTAAAAACTCCATAAAAATGGAGTTTTAGGATAATCGAGTATTGTCTCTTTATCTTCGTTATGAGACCGCGTAAAATTCAATCATAGATTTGAAGTTATAAATCTCTCTCATCTTTTTTTGAAAACACTAACGATCATTGACAAAATCAATATTACTGCTAAAACTGCTTGGCTGAAAATAATAATTTTTTTTGACTTTGTCAACATTTTTTTCTATCTTGTTTATATTTTTTATTGCAATGTAGAACAACTTTTCGTATCTTTAGCGTTCAATTTGAAAACAGAGTCATACATCGTACAGGAATTTTTCTATGGAGCAAGTGTTTTTTATTTCAGACGTCCATCTCGGGGCTGCTAACGAATCAGCAGAAAGGGAAAAATATCGCAAGCTAACATCGTTTCTAAATCATATCAATTCTCCTGGGACTCAACTATTTATCGTTGGTGACCTGTTCGATTTCTGGTTTGAATATAAATATGTCGTGCCAAAGCATTATTTTCCAATACTATTTCAGATTTCCAAGCTCATCGAAAATAATGTGACTGTACACTTTCTTCCCGGCAATCACGACTGCTGGATCAAGGATTTCTTCTCCCAACAAATGGGAATGATCGTTCATCCTGAAGAATTTTCGATTGAGCTGCAATCGAAGCGAATTTACTTTTTCCATGGCGATGGCATTTCGAAAAAAGATACTGGTTATCGGATCTTAAAAAAAATTTTTAGAAATCCCCTGAATATATTTTTTTATCGGTTATTACACCCGGATTTCGGAATTCCATTTGCAAAATTAATGGCGCTGGGCAGCCGCAAACATACTGCGGGAAAGGATTTTGGCGACGAGGATGATTACTTGAATTACGCCATCGCTAAATTTGAACAGGGATTTGATTATGTGATTGTTGGACACTCCCACAAACCAGCGCTAAAGAACATTGGCAATAACAGTTTTATAAATTTGGGTGACTGGATTCAAAATTTCAGCTATGGGAAATTAGAGAATGGAATTCTCTCATTAAATTTCTGGAACGGTTAATTTGAAAATTCGTTTAACTTTTGAAATTGTAATTCTCCATAACTTTTAACCAGGTTGTGAATATGAAGAGATTTATTCGAAGTCATGATCAAGTCGAGGGATTCGTGCCCAAAACGACGCCTGTCGATCCCAAAAATTGGAAATCATGGATCGCAATCGGCGGGTGCATATTGCTTCTCATTTTTGTGCTGTCGTTTTATATCCTAAGTCGTGACTTGCCTTCTTTAACCCAACTCGAGCATTACGACCCCGAATTAGCAACTAAAATATATTCTCAGGATGGGGTTGTTATTAAAGAGCTATACACTCAAAAAAGAATTTACGTGCCATTAGAAGAGATACCTCCTTTTCTGATTCAGGCTGTATTAGCCACAGAAGATCATATTTTTTACCAACATTGGGGCATCAATGTTAAACGATTCATGTATGCGATGTTGATTAATATTACCACCATGCGATATCAACAGGGCGCGAGCACGATTACGCAGCAGTTAGCGCGCCAGCTATACCTGAATCTTGAAAAAAAAATATCGAGAAAGCTCAAGGAATGGATTACTGCAATCCAAATCGAGCGAACCTACACGAAGAACGAAATTCTTGAGATGTATCTGAACCAGATGAATTTTGGACACGGAAATTACGGGGTTCAAGCAGCAGCAATCGAATTTTTTGGCAAAAATGTTCAGCAGTTGCATCTATCAGAATGTGCTTTATTGGCAGGTTTGTTACAAAGACCAAGCTCTTATTACCCAATTCGTTATCCAGAGAGAGCCACATTGCGGCGAAACCTGGTGCTTCGCAATATGCTGAAACGAAATTACATTACCGAAGATGAATACAATGAAGCCGTAAACCTGCCTTTGGAAGTTCAGGATTATGATTATCAAAAAGAATTTGGGATTGCTCCTTATTTTACCGAATATATTCGCCAGCAGCTTCAGGAAAGGTATCAAATGGATATCTACAGAGGTGGGTATTCGGTTTATACAACCCTGGATTCAAGAGTGCAAGCTGCGGCGGAAAAGGAAATTAACAAGAATTTAGCAGTGCTGCAGGAGAAAGCGAACAAAAGACTTATCGCATCCAACAAAATAAAAAAGTACATCGATCCAGAACTACTGGAGAATAGATCCTATAGAGAAATATTGAAAGATAAACATTTTCTGGATTCCCTGGCAACTGAAAGTGAGCCGATTCAAGTTGCCCTGGTAGCAATTAATCCCAACAACGGCTATGTTTTAGCCATGATCGGCGGACGCGATTTTGAAAAATATAAATTTAACCGGGCGTTACAGGCAAAGCGTCAGCCAGGATCAACATTCAAACCGATTGTTTATACTGCGGCAATCGATAATGGCTATTCTCCGTCGTTTGAATTGCTCAACCAGCCGGTCGTGCTTTACCTGCCCAATGGCGATCGTTGGGCTCCCAGCAATTACGACAATACCCAGGGGGGACCGACATCATTGCGTGATGCGCTAAAACGTTCTTTAAACCTTGTTACTGCTCGATTGGTTCAGGAAGTTGTTCCACCCAAAACCGTTTCTGATTATGGAGTAAAATTGGGCTTGACCACTCCGATCCCTCCGTATGATGCTGTCGCTCTTGGCTCCGCCGATGTAATACCGATCGAGTTAATATCTGCTTTCGGCGTTTTCGCCAACCAGGGAATTTTAGCAAAGCCACTTTATATTTTACGGGTCGAGGATAAGTTTGGCAGCATTATTGAAGAAAATCGACCGGAAATCAAGGAAGTCTTGAGAAAAGAAACAGCTTATATCATGTCTGATATGCTGGCAAGTGTGTTGAATAATGGCACAGGTTACACTGCCAGAACCGTTTATCATTTCCTGAGACCGGGTGGAGGAAAAACCGGCACGACGAATGAATACACGGATGCCTGGTTCGTTGGATTCACACCGCAAATTGTAGCAGGCGTTTGGGTGGGATATGATGATCCTGCCATGAGCCTGGGTCCCTCGCAAGCTGGCGCAGTGGTGGCATTGCCGATTTGGGCGCCGTTTATGAAAACTGCCCACGATACTTTGAATCTGCCCGTGGAGGACTTTGAAATGCCATCGGGAGTTTCGCGGGTCGAAATCTGCAAACAGACAAAGAAACTGGCTACTGAATACTGTCCAGAAATCATATCCGAATTATTCAGAGCCGATCAAGTCCCAACTGAAAAATGTGACGTTCATACCGGAATGATGGATCGATTAAAAAATGCAGATAAAAGCAAACGGATTCGATTCTGATTTTAAAAAATAAAATATTATTTATGAGGCCAACGCTGTTGGCCTTTTTTATTGATATAGCTCAAAATTAATGGCGTCTCTTCAGAATAATCTTCCCCGATTGTTACCAACTCATCGACCTGCTGCTGCAAAGAGTCTTTTGAAATCGCTTTCGAATAATGCAATTCAAGCAGGGGATCTCCCACATTTACCTGGTCACCATTTTTTTTTCTTAAGATGATGCCAGCGGTGTAATCGATTGGATCAGATATTTTTTTTCTGCCAGCCCCGATTTCCATGGCCAACAGTCCGACTTTAAGTGCGTCAATTGAAGTTATAAAGCCGTTCTTCTGACTCAAAATGAAATGGTGGAATCGGCTCTTTGGATATTTCTCAGGATTTTCAACAAGCGATATGTCTCCCCCCTGTTCCTGAACCAATGTCAAAAATTTATTGTACGCTGCTCCCGAATCCAGCAATTCTTTCAACTTCCTCAGTCCGGTGCTAACATCCTCAACAATTCTTGCCTGGTACAACATTTCTGCCCCTAATGCCAGGGTCAATTCTACAACATCTTCGGGACCCTCGCCTTTCAGCGTCTCAATAGATTCCTTAGTTTCCAGCCAATTCCCAACTGCATAACCCAGAGGTTGATCCATTGCCGTCATTAATGCTGTTGTTTCAAGATCAAATTTATCTCCGATCGCGATCAATCGTTTCGCTAATGCCAACGATTTTTCCTTTGAGGTAAAAAAAGCGCCCTTGCCGGTTTTAACATCCAGCACCAGGGCTTTTACACCTTCAGCAATTTTTTTGCTCATAATGCTTGCGACCACCAATGGAATCGAAGCAACTGTGCCGCTACTGTCCCGAAGCGCATAAATTTTCTGGTCTGCCGGCACAATCTCTTGAGTTTGCCCGATCATGGCGACGCCGATTTTTTCAATCTGGGTTTTAAATTCAGAAAGCGATAGCCTGGTGCGAAATCCGGGTATGGCTTCTAATTTATCCAGCGTTCCTCCCGAATGTCCCAATCCCCTGCCAGACATCATCGGAACTGGAACGCCGGCAGACGCAACCAGCGGAGCCAAGATGAGAGAAATTTTATCCCCCACGCCGCCAGTACTGTGTTTGTCAACGGGAATAGCGCCCAAATTTGAAAAATCCACAGCGCTTCCGGAATCGATCATGGCTTTGGTTAAAAAATAGGTCTCATCAAATGACATCCCCTGGAAATACGTTGCCATTAAAAATGCAGCTATTTGATAATCAGGAATCTCATCCGAAACATACCCTTCGACTAAGAATTTGATTTCTTGTTCTGACAGCTCAATTCCATCGCGTTTTCGGGTAATAATTTGAATCGCAGACATGAGTGCACACCATTGTTTAATTAACTGTATCGGATTTTCAAAGCTTGCATCAAAATTGCCGAAAAAAAACCTTACAAGGAGCAACAGAGTAAATCGAGACTCGCGGAGTTTTTTTTGGAAGGATTATTTGGCGGTTAGAAAACTCCGCTGACTCCGTTTCTCGTTGTAAAGGAAATGCTCAATTAATCAATGCTCCCAAAAAATAGCGCATCTTCGATTTGCTTAGCTATGTTCATTGAATGAATTTGTTTAAAAATAAAATGAAGCAATCCCTGGATTTCAAACCAGGAAATTGCTTCATCACAAAAATAATATTCAAAACAGCCAGGTCTATTGCTTCTTGGCTAAATTTTTAATCTCATTCAAAAACTGGAAGCCCAATGCATTTGCCTCTTCAGCAGTTTTTGCCTCGGTATAAATTCGAATGATTGGCTCTGTATTCGATGGTCGAATATGCGCCCATTTATCGGGCCATAAAATTTTCAAGCCATCGGTTAAATCTTTCTTCTCTTTTTTATATTTTTGCACGATGGCATCGAGCAGCGACGCAACATCTATATTCTTCAATTCAATACGATTTTTAGCTTGAAAATACTGGGGCAATGTCTGATGTAATTCCGAAAGCGTGCCATCAAACAGCGCCAGTTGTTGCAGCGTTAAAGCGATCGCGAGCGGCGCATCACGTCCCAGGTGCAGCTCCGGAAGAATGACCCCGCCATTTCCCTCGCCGCCAATGACTGCCTTGGCTGATTTCATCTTCTGGGCGACAAAAATTTCGCCGACTTTGGTTCGAATCACTTCCTTCTCATATTTCGCAGCAATGTCGTCCACAGCTTTAGTTACCGAGGCGTTCACCACGACCGGGCCATCTTTTTTTTGCAGGACATAATTTATCGCCAAGGCCAGGGTGTATTCTTCGCCCAGCGGCTTGCCCTGTTCCGAAACAATTGCCAGTCGATCAACATCCGGATCAACAGCAAAACCAATATCCGCCTTGACAGATTTTACTTTGGCGCAAAGCTCCTTGAGATTTTCCGGCAAAGGTTCTGGCGCGCGGGGGAATAATCCTGTTGCTTCTTTATTGATGAACGTAACATTGCAGCCCAACTGATCCAGCAGCGCAGGCAGAATCGTCTCGCCAGCGCCGTTCACACAATCCACGACGACTTTAAATTTTTTGGAAGCGATCAGCTTTGCATCGATAATCCCAAGTTTTAATATCGATTTGATGTGATGTTCGATTGCCCCGTCATACGATTCGACTTTGCCGATTTGATCCCAACGTACATTCTGCAGCATATTTTTCTCAGCGAGCTCGATCACTTTATTGCCCTGTCGCTCATCGAGAAACAGCCCTGTTGCATCGATCAATTTCAATGCGTTCCATTCAATCGGATTGTGGCTGGCAGTGATGGCAATGCCGCCGCGAGCTTTTAACAGTTCCACTGCCATTTGAACCGTGGGAGTTGAACATATCCCGATGTCGATTACATCGCACCCGGCAGCCATGAGACCGCTATAAACCGCATATTTCACCATGGGACCGGTGACGCGTGAATCCCTGCCAACGACCACTTTGCCGTTCCCCATGTACGTGCCGAATGCCTGGGCAAAATTGACGATCACTTGCGGGCTAAGCCCATCCCCGACGATACCCCGTATCCCTGAAATGCTAACCATGAGTTTAGCCATTGTTACCTCCGTGCATTGAAATTGCAATAAATTAAAACTGATTGTAATGAATTATATCTTCAAGCTTTCGCTTGGGAACATGAAGCGCACCCTTTTCATCCTTCCAATATCGGATCGAATTTTCCATGTCTTCGATGACCGGCGATTCGTCCGGATAACCTAACGCCAAAACAGAATCAATATCATATTTTGGGGGAATATGGAGCAGTGCCCGCAGTTGCTCCCGATCGATCGCGCCCATCCAGCATGAGCCAATCCCATCATCCAGCGCCGTCAAAATCATATTTTCAATGGCAGCAGCCGCGTCAACTTGGCCATGCTTGGGCTTGATTGCTGTGTTGATCAGAACGAGGATATACGCAACAGGACGCGCGCCTTCCGGCGGATCTCCTGCCGGTGCGATGTAACCCGCCCATTTCACTTTCGGAAATACGAGTTCAACTAATTCTTGATTGTTGATAACGACAAATTCTAACGGCTGTAGATTTGCCCCGCTTGGCGCCAGCCTGCCAGCATTAACGATCTTTTTCAGCAAGGTGGCATCGATTTGTTGCTGTTTGAACCGCCGAATTGTACGGCGCTTCAGGATTAAATCATAAACATTCACCTTTGACTCCTTTTCCGAATTCTGAATGAACAAAAAGCGATCATCAGTTAAACCTGCATAAAATGATTAACGTCATCAAATCCAATTTGCAGAAACGGATTTGAATATATTTATATTTTCCTCAAAAATCAATAATTATTTGAAGAAATTACTTGATTCATGATAATCGGTTCAAAGCTTTTTGTTAATAAAAGCTGCCAAATTAAGTTAATCTACAGATCATTCGTGCCGCTATGGACATTACCAGCCCCATGCAAATGATTTTCTTTTTCTATTTTTTATGATTCTGTCGGAACAACGGTTAGTTTCCATTCGTTAAACGAATCGAAAGCAATTACGAAGCAGAATGCGTTGCTTGCGTTACATGGCAATTTTGCTATTGAAAGGCAATTCAAAGTTTTGACGTAGAAAATCCTACAAAAATTTTTACCCCAATTATTTGAATGAGAGGAGCCCAAAGAAGCGATCTTGTTACTGATCACAAATCATCAATCAACAAACAAATTTCATAAAAAGCCAGGAGGATCGCAAAATGAAAAATCCAAACCGACTCAACAGCCTCATCATTTTTATCTCCGCTCTTCTTTTCATTTCTTCCCTTTCTAATTCAGTACATGCCGTGTCAGAAGCTGCTGCTCTGTTTCTGCTCATTTCCCCATCGCCTTTAGCGAATGGCATGGGGCAAACGTATGGGAATATTAGCTCGACTGACCCGATGGCATCGATCTTCAATGTTCATGATGCGGCGGCATATGATCAATTGATGGGCCGCTGGAGCAAACGGCTCGCTCCAAAGTTCATCAAATTCTCAAGGCTGCGGGAAAATGACAGAAACACTCCGGCTCGGGAGCGGATGTGCGACCCTATGCCAACTGCTGGCTACCGGGGCCCTAGCTGCACTAAGCCATACAAATCGAGCTTACCCCACCCGAAGCAAGGTGTTCGATCAGAGCTACCTA
>JALOPY010000447.1 GCA_025453735.1 bacterium
AATGCGGTTTGCACGACCAAAATATTTTTATAATTCATCAGGTTCTTTTTCTCGCCACTATCATTTAATTTCGGAGTGCATCGTCTGTGACGATGCATACATTGACTCAGTCAATGTACTCCATATAACTTCACGCACAGATTGCATCCGTCCAGGCGAATGGAATCGGTAACATGGTATTTATTTTTTTCCCTTCATCAAGTGTTCGTACAGCTCGATATTTTTTGCTATAGTAGTTTTGATGTCAAACGCTCTGACCGTTTGCAGCGAACGACTCCCAAATTGTTTGCGCAAATTCTCACTTCCAGTCAATTGCAGGATTGCCTGAGCCAGGGCTACTGCATCCTTTCGAGGCACTAACAATCCATTTTGTTCATGCCAAACAATCTCCGGGATGCCCCCAGTTTGACATGCTACGATGGGCAATCCAACGGACTGCGCGTCGAGAATCGAAGTCCCCAATCCTTCGAGTCGGGAGGCGAGCACAAAAATATCGAAAATTTTCAGGAACGATCCAATATCTTTTTGAAAGCCAGCAAAAATAAATCGATTGCCCAACGCCAGTTTTTCGGCTAATTCCAGAATTGAATTTTTGAGAGAACCATCACCAACCGCAATAAATGTGACGTCCTCCTGATTTTCGATGACGATTTTTGCTGCGTTCAACAGATTGGGATAATCCTTATGACCGACCATCGCAGCAATGGTGCCAACTACTATATGATTGGCTGGAATTCCAAATTGCTCCTTCAAATTCGTGCTTGAATGCTGATGATCGAATTTATGAATATCGATGCCGCTGTGGATCGTGACTAATTTTTCAGCCGGAATTCCGTCCGCAAGCAGAACCTGTCTGATGGCTTCTGAAATGCAAACGATTCGATCCAGCTTGCGAGTGCGATATTTGATCTGGCTGAGCCAATTTTTTTTAATATGAAAATCGACCCGGCGAACGGCAATCAGTTTGAGCCCGGAATAAAACAGCTTCGCCCATAAGCCGATTGCCAGGGCATGGCTGGAATGCAAATGCAAAATCGTGAAGCCATGCTTCCGACATAGTCTGGAGATGCGAAATCCAGCGAAGAAATCCAACTCGCCCAGCATATTCAGCGGCGAACAGGGTAATCCATTGTCCCGACAGAAATTTCCTATCGCTGAATTAGGCTGACAGATAAGGGACGTTTGATACCCATCATCGTGCATCGCTTCGATCAGATAAGCGGCTTGCTGCTGACCGCCGCGCCAGCTCATCTCGGTATCGATGTGCAAAACTTTTATCGATTCTTTTCCCATAATTTCAGATATTTGAGATACACCCCGAACGCTGAATTATAACAAAGAACGAAGCCGATTTTTCCGTCCAAAAATCCTCGCTGCAGAATATACATTTTAAAAAATTTTGCCAAGCCTCGCATGACCGCTCCGCCAATGGAAGCTCGCTTTTGCCTGTTGACAAGCAGCTCCAATCCCAGATCGGAATAGCGATTCATTTTTTCGATGTGAGATTGAACCGTAGGATATGTGTAATGATATAATGGTTCTTCGATCTTCCCAACTTCTCCTGAAATGCTGACTGATTCATGCACTGGTTTGTCATTGAAATTGCCAAATTTTCGGTTGAACAGCCGCAACTGATAATCCCGCTCCCAGCCGCAATGCCGAATTTTTTTTCCCAAATAGAATGATTCTCGTTTGATCCGAAATCCATTTAATTGGGGATTTTCAAGAATAGTCATGATTTTTTCTTTTAATGGCTCGCTGACTTCTTCGTCAGAATCAATCGAAAAAATCCAGTCATGAATCGCCGAATTAACTGCCAGTTGTTTTAACAATCCAAAACCGAGCCAATCTGAATGAATCACTTTTGGCGTAAACTGCTGGCAAATTTCTGGCGTTCGGTCGGTTGATCCGTCATCCACCACAACAATTTCATCAGCCCATTGCACTGATTTCAAGCAGCGCTCGATATTGTGTTCTTCGTTTTTGGTGATAATTGTAACCGACAATTTTATTGACATGTCCAATTGCTTTCAAATATGCTTTAATTTAGAGTCATCACCACAATTTCTTCATTGTCCAAAGGATTATCAAATCCAAATTGGCAACGATACACCCCTTTTTTTAATTCTTTCAGTTGCTGATGAAAATAAGCCAGGTTGACTCGGTGACCATAGCGATGAAAAGGCTCGTGGTAAAGATGTAATGGAAATTCATCATAAAAAGGATTTTTGCCACAAATTCCAGCGTGACACAGTCTCCGTCCAAAGTTATCGTCTTCATTGCCCCAGCCCTGGAAATTCTCATCATAGCCATTGACAGTTTCGTAGTCTGCTCGATTAATGGCAGCGACGCCCCCTCGCAGTTTCGGACCGATGCTGCGCAATCGAAATTTTTTTAATATCCGGTAAAGATTATCTTTGAGATATTGTTTCTTTATTTTTATTATCTGTGAGTAGGAAACAATTCTGCTAAAATTCGAGCTTTCGATCAATGAGTCCGTCACCAGATCGGTTTGTTTTTGCGTCAGCCGAACCGGATAGGACACGCAAAACTGCTTTTGGGTTCGATGTTTTACAAAGGTCTCAACAAAAGCTTTATTCAGCACAATATCCTGATCGATAAAAATGAGATAATCGCCGGAAGCGTGTCTTGCTCCGTTGTTGCGGCATTTAGCAAGTCGATAGCCGTTATGTTTCTGGCTGATAAATTTGACCGGGAAATCCAATTCGCTGACGATGTTTTGAATAGCTAAAGGAATGTCCTCTTGCGATCCATCATCGGATAAAATGAGCTCATCAGGAAGCAACGATTGATGTTTTAATGATAACAACGCTTTCATTAACAAATGAGCCCGATTGTAAACAGTGATAATTACCGATACGCTCAAGGATTTTTCCCTTCATTATTTCCCATCATCAACTAAAACTGATTTTGATTAACTGAACCAGATCGACCAACTTTAAATTAGTTAATAATTTTTTATCAAGATACCAGCGGTAGCCTCGCTCGTTTACCAAGAATTGAAGCGCCTCGATCCAGCTATTTTTTCCTTGGTGCCACCAGGCTTGTTTTTTATTCCGTTTTCTCAATCGAGATAAATGCTTGATGAAACATCGTGCCAGCGCTTTTTTTGCTGATGTGTTTTTTTGTTCTGAGTTGCAAAAATAGTTAAATGCCTGAATCAGCAGGTCAATTCCAGCGCCGAAAGCGGCTTCATTTTTCGCTGGTCTTTTGCTATTATAAAAAACCGCCGCGGCAACATCCAGATCAACTTCCTGCCTGGTCTGCAATTGGATCGACCGCTTGACCAGCGCCACATAATATCGCTCTCGCTCTTCTGCAGCGACGTATTTGGTGACACTCGATCGGTGGGATCGCCAAAAGCTCATGACTTCGGGAATGGCTTCAAATTTGCCCAGCGTCAGAAGTTTTGACATCAGGTCGATATCTTCGCCATGAATAAAAGCGACATCATATCCGCCGCAAGCCAATGCTGGCGCTCGTCGATACATGACCGTGGAATGAATCAAGCAATTGCCAAAAGTCAGCCACCACCGAATGCTGGTATCATCGACAGGCACTTTTTTTTTGTGCTTGATGATTTTATCATTCGCATCGATCACGCCGTAATAGCCAGCTACTAATA
>JALOPY010000448.1 GCA_025453735.1 bacterium
CCGCCGCAGCCAAAAACAGTGATGAGTCGCTTCGGATTCAAATTCTTTGCCAATTTGAGCACATTGTCGATGCCATCCGGCGTATGCGCATAATCGACCACGACGGAAAACGGCTGTCCTTTTTCCACCAATTCAAATCGGCCGGAAACAACGATTTTCTGCTCCAATCCGGCCTTAATTGTATCGAGATCGAAATTTTGAGAAATCGCAACCGCAACTGCCGCAAGGCTGTTATAGACATTAAACAGCCCAGCTAATTGTTGCTTGATCTCAATTTCCCCAATCGGCGTGCAGAGGCGATATTGTGTTCCTTTGATGCTGAATTTAATATCCTTTGCCATGACATCAGCTTTGTTCTGGATGCCATACGAAATTTTGTTCGCCACTGTAGCATTGAAAAAATCGACAGCATGAGGATCATCGATGTTTGCAACGGCATGATCGTGTGGGGCTAACCATTGAAAAAGTTTTAACTTGGTTTGCAGGTAATGCTCCATCGTTTTATGATAATCCAGGTGATCCTGAGTCAAATTCGTGAATAAGCCGACATTGTAATCCACGCCTTGCACGCGGAAGAAATCAATGCCGTGGGACGACACTTCCATCGCGCAATAATCGACCTGCTCGGCGACCATCTGGCGGAAAATTTCCTGCAAGTCCGGCGGCTCCGGCGTTGTGTCTTTTGATTTGCGAATTTCACCATTAATTTTATAATATAAAGTTCCAATTAATCCCGTTCGATATTTTTGCATCAAAATGCTGTCAATGATATGCGTGGTCGTGGTTTTCCCATTGGTGCCGGTGACGCCGATCATTTTCATTTTTTTCGATGGAAAATTATAAAACCGATTTGCCAGCAATGCCAGAGCGTACCGGGAATTCGGAACAAGAATTTTTACAATATTCTTGGGCACATCCATATCTTTCTGCAGGACGACTGCAAATGCTCCCGCCTCGATGGCATCTTTGACCTTTTCATGTCCTTCAGGAATTTCGATCTTGTCCAATTGGGTGTAAATGTTGATCGCCACAAATAAAAATCCAGGCTTCACTCGCAACGGATCATACACGATTCCCTTCACTTTTAATCCTTCAGGATTGCCAAAAATTTGCTTTTCTTTTAAATCATCCAACAGTGTCGTTAATTTCATTTTGTCCTCTCATTCGATCTGATCATTTTATTTATAAGTTATGATACTCTCTTCAGCCAATGCGCTGTATTGCGTCATAATTTCAAGGCTGATTTCTTCCAGAAACTCCTTCAACAAGATCGCTCCGAAATCCCAGGCTTCACGCTCGAACATCATTTTCTCATCGCCTTTATCCAGATCAAGAAGCTGCCAGAAATTTTTCTCCCGATGTTGAACTTGAAAATTTCTCCATTGCATCAAATGTCCGGCTTCATGAAATAATAAGCAGACTTCCCTGGTGAAATCGCTGTTGTCTTGCTTATAAAACATGTTTATCGTCGCAACATCCCCGGCAGGTGGATGGAAAAATGCTACTGATTTCTCGATTGGGATTAGCTTGATCGAAAGCTCGGGAAATTTATCCCAGCAGAGAAACGCCTTTGCCTGGAACAGTATGGATTTATCGACCATTGAATTTTTCTGCTCCAATTTCGGAACATTCTGTTTAACGCCTAAGTTAAGATTTCTATCCCTGAAAATTCAATTTTTCAAAGCGCCAATTTAATGAATCGAACGCTTTAAATCAAGAATTTTATTTAAATGAATCCTTGCACAGGCTTAAATCCTTCGCAAGGATTTCCTTTTCACACTGTGAAGCGATGCTAAAAATTTGAGAGGAAATGCAATGCCCGAATTGCCCGAAGTTGAAACCATCGTCCGACAATTGCAATCCCACGTTATCGGCAAGGTCATTCATTGCGTCGAAATCTTCCGCCCGGATCAATGGAAGCTTAATCAGGCAAATGATGTTACGAAAAGACTAAAGAATCAGAGGATTGCGGCAATCACGCGTCGTGCTAAATTCATCCTGATTGAGTTTCAGAGCGGCTGCCGATTGATCATCCATCTTCGAATGACAGGAAAACTGATCTGGTTTCCAGAACAGGTAAAAATCGATAAATTTACCCGAACTGTATTTCATTTTACCGATGGCAGCAGCTTGCATTATAGCGACACCCGTGCGCTCGGGTGGCTGATCTGGCTGGAATGTGGTGAAAATTATCCTTCATTGAATAAATTGGGAGTTGAGCCATTAGGAGATGAGTGGAATCTGGATCACCTGAAAGCATTGTGCCGCAAATCCACGCAGGAGATCAAGCTTTTTCTGATGGACCAGAATAAGATTGCCGGCGTGGGAAATATTTATGCCAATGAAGTTCTGTTCCGGTCGGGTATCCATCCCCAGCGCCGCTCAAATACACTGATGGATGAGGAGATCGAAAAACTGTTTCGCTTCATCCCCAAAATTCTGGAGCTGGCTGTCGAAAAAATGGGAACGACGCTCGGCAATAAAGTATCCGATTATCGTTCAGTCTATAATATCGAGGGCGAGTATCAAAATATTCTAACCGTTTACGGACGGGAAGGTCAGCCCTGTATCAAATGCGGCACGCCAATCGCTCGAATCAAACAAAAAGATCGCAGCAGTTTTGTTTGTGAAAAATGTCAGAAATAATGATCTATGCTTTTTGAATAACAAGATTATTAATGAATGGCGCAAATGTGGTTAAGGGCAACCGAAATATTTTTACAAAAATAGCGTATAATGTAGCATCGATAATTTTTTTCTCCCAGCTTAATTCGTATGAATAGTGAATGTGTCTTCCATGCTTGGGTTCCTTATTGATACATCTAAACTTTTCATCTTTTAGACATCTCATAATTTCCCAATATGTCGTTCCCCACGCACCAAGCTCTTCAAATCCTAGAGTCCCTTGGCTAATTCGTGGTGTTTGGGCAATCTTCTTTTTTCTAAGCGCTTTATTATAAGACCACTTTGAACCAGGCCTGGTCCACGGAATCCACCATAAGTTGGTTGTATGAAAATCAATTGGCCAAAGTCGATTTGGAGTCTCATTAATATACAAATATCCTGAATTTGTTAATAGATCAAAAGCAGATTTTAAAACAAGTTTTCTAACTCCATTTAATGCCAATGGAATATGCTCTATTACTCCATTTAGTAGTATTAGATTAAATCTTCCAATTTCATCTTTAATTTCATCAATGTCTTTTGCATAATAAAATTTAACTTTCTTAGTAATGCCTCGTTCTTTCAATCTTAATTCACATATTTCTAAACTTTCTTTATCAATATCAAAAGCGGTAATATCCTCTGCATAGTTCGCTAAAGCGAGAGTAGTAGCGCCTGTGCCACATCCAAAATCCAGTACTTGTTTATCTCTTAAACTACCACAGTGAAATTCGATTTCCTTGCATAAAAAATTTTTAAAGTAAAACTCTCTACTTTTGGGACCACTGAGATGTCCTTCAATAAAGCTTTCATATTCAGGCCAATTTTCGGTACCCCTTAATAAGTTTTTTACTTTTTGCTTAAACTGCTCAGAGTAGTTAAACGATCCCATAATTCATGCTCTCTAACAATGTAGGTAAATTGTGCTTTTTACAATTAAATGTTTTTTTTTATTTTTATAGGATTTATAAATTCC
>JALOPY010000449.1 GCA_025453735.1 bacterium
CTGAAAAAGAAAATACAAATAGCACGGGAACAGGATTGGAGAATGTCCGTCAACGATTGGAGAATGCGTTTCCTGAACGGCATCGGTTGGAGATTTTTGAGAAGGAGGGGTGGGTGCATGTTTGGTTGGAGATTCGTGGGGGTGGGTGATTACCCAAAAATTTCCTTGTCTTTTTCACCAAATAGTTTTATATTTTGCCTTCAATTAAAGAAAGGGGCTGCTTTCTTGTATCAATATGTATGCCTGCAGATACTAATAATGCCCCAATCCTGCAAACACTTGAGATAAGAAATTTAGGTGATAAAATGGAAGATAAAAAAAATGCTGAACTTGAAAGCTTAAGACAACATGTGACAAAATATTTTCTTGATGAAATTAACAACTATCGGAATACCATGAGTCAGCATGAAGAATATAAAATCAAAATAAAAACTTGGTGCATTACCCTATTTGTCGCAGCAATAGGATTCTGCTTAACTTCGAAAGCAACAAAAGATTACTCAAAAATATATGATTTTTTGCCATTAATTCTAGTTATCTTTTTTTGGTTTCTGAACTCCTTTAAAGACTACTTTAGTGAAAAATTTAAAAAGCATGAACGACATGACAAAGTTAAACAAATTTTTAGTGACCTGTATGATTATTCACTTGAGGATCTAAGACGAGAATATAAAGAAATTATCAATTACCCTTTCGATTGGCCTAACAAGGGAAAATTTAAATTTTGTAGAGGTCTAAAAAAAACATTTTGGGATATTCCTAAGATTATGTTTTTCAGTTATGAAAATTTAGTATTTTATGGATTTATGTTTTTGAGTTGGTTACTCATATTCATAATAATCACATGAATGAAGCGAAACTAAGAATAGTCCTCAGCAATGCCCACATCGATTTAGGATTTGCAAAAAAGTTATGTAAGGAAAAATATCAATAAATGCCAAATCAATTCACCGCCCTCATCGTCGATGACGAACGGCTGGCACGAAAAGATTTAATCTCAACACTCCCCAGGCATCCCAATATCAACGTCGTTGGGGAAGCCGATTATCTTTCAACGACGAGCATAACAAAAAAAAAATCAAACTTCAAATCCGTGTGAATAATATGTGGATAACTTGTGGTTAATTGCACTTATCAGTTCTGCTGTGGATTTTTCAAGAATCTGTAATGCAACTGTAATCATTCATTTTTCAAAATTTCAATGAGTTAGTAGATTTAAAAAATTTTGTAATTCAATTCAAATCCAAAAATAGTCACCCAATAGATTGTGGATAACTTTTCCACGATCCACTATATAGTGTGTTTCCAGTGATAGAGCAATGCAACAAAACTCCATCACTCCATCACTCCATTACTCCATTACACTACCACAAACTGCCTACCACTTCGTTTCCGTTCCAACAAAATGATTCGTAGGTCCATGACCTTTGCCGATGGGGAAGCTGTTTCGAATTGCTTCGGTGATAAATTCTTTTGCCCGTTGCATTGCTTTTAGCGGTTCATACCCTTTGGCAAGTCCTGCTGTAATCGCGGATGAAAAAGTGCAGCCGGTGCCGTGAGTGTTTTTGGTTGCAAACCGGGGCGATTTCAACAAATAAAAATCCTTCCCGTCAAAAGCCACATCGATCGCCTCGGCTTCATTTTGGATATGACCGCCTTTGATGAGGACCCACTGGCAACCTGTTTCTTTGAGCTCGGTTGCTGCAATTTTCATGTCATCGAGTGTTATAATTTGCATGTTCAATATAGCTTCGGCTTCAAACACATTGGGCGTGACGACTGTTGCCAATGGAATGAGCCTGTCTTTGATAATCTTGCGCGCCGTTTCCGACAACAACGCATCACCGCTCTTGGCAATCATCACCGGATCAACCACGACATTGGGAATGCGAAATTTTTCAATGGCGTCTGCCACAGTATTGACAATGATTTCATTGGAAAGCATTCCTGTCTTGACAGCGTCGGCGCCAATGTCGGACATGATGCTTCTGATTTGTTCCATAATAAATTCGGGTGAGACTTCAAAGATGCCCTGGACGCCAACAGTATTTTGTGCGGTCAATGCCGTAATCGCTGACATGCCAAATACGCCGAATGCAGTGAATGTTTTTAAATCCGCCTGAATGCCCGCGCCGCCGCCGCTGTCTGATCCTGCGATCGTCAATGCTTTTTTCATGTGCTGCTCCTTCAAATGAACCAGATGGACTCCAACAGCAAGTTGGAGTCCATCTTCCATCTTTAAGTTATGAAGTGATCCCAACCCTTTGGCTGGATGGGGACTCGTCTCTCGTTCAAATCGATCAAATGATAGCCTGACTCTTTTGGCAGAATTTTGCCAATTTCTGTAATGGCGATTCCTGTTTGCTTTGCGATGGACTGAATGATCGCATCGGGTGTTTCAGGTCTGAGCGTAAATAAAAGCTCATAATCCTCGCCACTATGCAGCGCCAAGTCCAGGACTGATTTGCCAGAAACAGATGCGACGTTGTAGATTCCTTCTGGCACAGGTAATTTTTTTTGGTAGATTTCTGCTCCCACCTTGCTCATTACGCAGATATGATTCAAATCGCTGGCAATGCCATCGCTGATATCGATCATAGCAGTGGCAAACTCCGAGTGGACAATTCGTTTTCCAGCTTCAATCCTGGGTATTGGTTGCAGATGTTTTTGAACCAATGTCGCGAATTCATCTGGATATTTTGCACCGTATTTTTCCAGCACATAAAATCCAGCGCACGACTCCCCCAGATTTCCTGTGACGAAAATCCGATCGCCAGGTCTGGCGCCGCTGCGAGTCAGAATTCGATCCACAGCGACCTCGCCCATCAGGGTGATATCGATAATCAAATCTTTTTCTGTGTTGGAAAGATTGCCGCCAATAATGTTCGCTGAAAATTCAGCGAGTTGATCCTTCATTCCCCGGAACAAATCATCGAAGTCGGACAGCGGGAATGATTTCGGAAATCCGAGCGAGACCAGGGCAAATGTCGGCTGCGCTCCCATCGCCGCAACATCGCTGAGATTCACTGTCATTGCTCGCCTGCCTAATTGAAAGGGAGAGATATTCTTCAATCGAAAGTGCTGATTTTCAACCTGGATGTCACAGGTGACCACCATTGCTCGATGCTCATCGATGCGAATGACCGCCGTATCATCGCCGATGCCGATGATCAGGTCTTTATGATCGGCTTTCGGCAAAATTTTTTGGATGCGATCGATCAGACCGAATTCACCAATATCTGCAACGGTTTGAAAATTAAATTTCACTCTTTTTCCTTTCATTCCGAACGAGAGCCTTCAACTCACGGGAAGCCGCGGAAACATCATCAGCAGCAACAATGGCAGAAATTACGGCAATCCCATCCGCGCCAGCCTGAATAATTTCCTTCGCATTATTGTGATTGATGCCGCCGATGGCAATGATTGGAACCTGGCATTTTTGACGAACCTGTCTTAATAAAAATAATCCCATTGGCTCACCTGCATCAGGTTTGGTAGCGCGGGCTTCAAAAATGGGACCCACGCCCAAATAATCTGCGCCATCTTTTTCAGCGTCAGCGGAATTTCCAGCGCACCGGGCACGGTGACGATGCGCATGTCGGAACGCGCCACGCCGTGTCTGGCCAGCGCCGCGCG
>JALOPY010000450.1 GCA_025453735.1 bacterium
TTTTATGGTTTCTATTCACTCAGGATTAGAAAACAGAACTCACTTTATCATTCGGCAGTTTTCAGTTCTCAGTCAGCAGTAGGCAGTCAGCAGTCACCATTTACCAGTTGCCATTAGCTACTCACCACTCACCATTAACCACACACCAATTAATAAGACGGGCGAATATTGCCGGAAACCAATCGAAAATCGCCAAATCCATATTCATCAAAAAATACAAACTTCTCGCGTAATTCTTCATAATACCAGACTTCATACTCGCCTTGCGAATACGTCGATGGCGAGCTTCGCTCAAGTCTGTCAGGTGGACCGAAAACGATGAAGACTCGCCCCCGATCGGTTTTCCAGCCGTCCTTGCGAGAGTAGCCGAAATTTCGATTTGTCAGATCAACTCGCTTATAAAATTCGTTGAATAATTCATTCTCCGGCGAGCCAGGGCTGGGATTGCGCGTCTCCCAGAATGCTTTAAACACGCTATCCTGTTCCGCCGCTGAAGCATTAATTAATTTCTTCCAATCATCGGCGTCTGTCACATAAATCAACGGGCCAATCATATCGTCCACAGGTAATCCATCATAGGTTTGTCCCCCCGCCACAAAGCGCAAATCTTTTCGGACAGCTTTCGTTTGTCCGTCACTGGTCACTTTTAAGTATAACTGATTTTCACCCCGAACCATGCTTTCGCTGGTAACTTGCAAAAAGACTTTGGTGATTTCTCTTGTGGGAATAATTTCTTGAGAAAAATTAAATCCTTCTTTTCCATCCTTTTGTCTCAAGGTCGATTCGATTTTTAAAGAATTTGCATTTTCCGGAATTATGACTTCTGCATAAACAAAAACTTTCTCCTGGACCGGAATCCGTGACGACGGAATGACATGTTCAGATTTAATGAAACCGGTATCAGATTCGAGCACGAACAGGACGTCACTCACTTCCAGTTTATTTTTCTCAAACGAGCGGACTGTTTTTTTTCGCACCTGGGTACGATTTCGGTTTGAATTCAAATCCAATAGCCGGATCTGAAATGAATAATCGCCAGGCGGCACCTGGAATGCAAACCGATGCGTGTGCAGCGCTTTCGGATCTATCGTACTGGCGTAATTTTTTTCTGTTACGCTGAATGTTTTATCTTCAGTTAATACCGAAGCGCCTTTCTGATTTTCAATTCCGATATTGATTTGATACCGGGCAGAATAAATAGAATCGCTGGCAATATATTGCAGATGCGTATTCCGAACCCATACGTAAACATCTGTTTCTGCGTTCTGGAATGTTTTTGTTGGGAACGAAACTATCTCATAATCAAATATGGGGAGCAGCTTTTCATTTTCCTGGGAAATTAAATTGCTCCCAAAGATTAGAATTAAGGCTCCTACTAAAAAAAGATTCATTCGATTTAATTTTAGCATAACAACCTCGTTTTCTTACAAAAAAAATTTTACCGCAACACGCGGAGATGCAAGGAATTAAAATAGAAAATATAAAAACAAGTTATCCAGTTTTTACCTGGAAAATGATCTATTATATTTATTACGGGTTACAATTTCACACTGATTCCATCGCTTTGAGCGATGGAATCAGTATGTTGATTAATTTGTTACATAGATTACTTTTTCAAAAATCATATTTTAGTGACAAAGGGACGTGAATTAAATAACTGTCCGATATTTTTATCAAATAAGTAATTTAATTAATTCACAGTCCTAAAAATCAAGACCAATCGACCAATAGTAAAGCGGCTTGCTCACGCCATCGAAATCGGTTCGCCATGCCGCATCGAATCGCAATAAGAACAGATAGACATTGGCGCGGATTCCGTAACCAAAAGCTGTGACAATATCCCGAACATAGCGACTCCCATTCGGCTTGGTTGCTGTAAAGCGCCAGGCATTATCATTCGACCATGCCGAACCAGCATCGAAGAACACTGATCCCTGAATATTTGAAAAGCCAATTTTCAATGGGAAGCTCGTGATAAAATATTGAATAAACGGGAAGCGGAATTCCATATTAAACAGCGCGGCGCGAGTTCCCACCAATTCATACAATTCTGCTCCCCGCAGCGGCATCATCCATTCTGAAAGGAAATAGTCTGATATATCATTGAAGCCAATGTCCTGGTAAAATTTATAATTCAGCCAATTTTCGACGCCGCCCATGATGAACAAAGTCGGATTCTTGCCAAAGCTCGCGCCGCCTGAAAATCGCGTTGCAAACGTATAACCTTTGCCCAGTGAATAATATCTTCTGAAATCAAAATTTCCAGTGACAAATTCCTTCCCAGCATCGCCGATTTTCGGACTTCCAACCAGCCCAATATAATTTCGATTTCCTTTGGCGGGACCGATGTACCACCAAATTGTATTATCAGTATTATACGCGATGCTCGGCATGAGAACTGAGTAACTGAACGGTTCGATAAATGGAAACGAAATAAATTCCTGCCTGATATTGAAGTATTGCAATCCCAGATCGATGCGATGAAATCGTGAAAAGGGGTAGGATGTATTTGCCGCCAATCCACGGCGCAAGAATCGGACTGTGCCCACTTCTGTGAGGAAATAATTAACAAACTGATAGCCGGTAGCAGACCAGTTCATGCGATTTTTCAAATTGGCATAGCCTAACAGAAAATCACTATTATTTAAATCCCGAATCAAATTGGCGCCGATCATCACCTGGTGATCTCCCAGAACATCGCTCAGATAGAGCTGGGTTAAACCATAGACTCCTAAAATCGGATCGTAACCTGCGTTTACGCCAGCGTAATCGACCCCAAATTTAATTTTATAGTTTTTAGTTTTGAATTCTCCACCAGGTTCTTTGAAATCATCAGCGGTTAATGCCACGTCTGGTTTCTTCCCGGAAAATTCATCGATAACGCCTTTTCTGAAACTCGAGCCAAAAACGTATCTGGAGAAATCTTGCCCGCTTTTCACAGTTGACGTAATTTTATCTGCTTCGACCTGGCTATTATCTGTCATAGCTAATCGCTGCGGTCGTGCTCTCTCTGCAACATAAGCTGTCAGTTTTGGCTGAATTTCCTTCTCCTCGATGGAGCTAAATGGATCAGCCCAGATGTAGATATCGTAGCCGGCATTCGAGAATGCGGTGAACGCCAGTCGGTTACTTTTAAAACCAATGGATAGCTGGGCGATTCCTGTTATCATATCAGTAAGCGCATTTACAGCTTCGGTCTCCATGTCCATATAATAGACATTAGAGATGCCGCTTTTATCCGAAACAAATAGCAGGCGCTTCCCATCCGGGGTCCATTGCGGAGATTTATCATCCAGATCGTCATTCGTCAGACGTTTGAGACCGGAGCCATCTGATTTGATCAGGTAGATATCCGTGGTGTGATAATCATAATCTTCGATTTTCACATCGCCGAGCAGCTCGGCTGGCTCGACATTCTCTTTTCGATCCGAAACAAATGCCAGCATCGCGCCATCAGGTGACCAGGCTGGCTCGGCGTCGCTAAAAATATCATCGGTAATTTTGCGCAAATCTTTGGTAGCCAGACTGAAAACAAAAATATCCGAGTATCCATCTTTCACTCCAACAAAAGCAATTTCGTCGGATACTGGCGACCAGGCTGGAGCAAACAGCCCATCCATGTCGAATTTATGTGA
>JALOPY010000451.1 GCA_025453735.1 bacterium
ATCAGCAAGCCCGCTCGATTTCGCACGGTCAGATAGGGATTGGACAGCATCGGTCGCCAGACGCCAATGGTCATACCCAGTTCCGGATGACGTTCATCATCCAGCCCACCATAAATACCGATGATATGTCCTCTGGCTTCGCACGCTGGAATTATAGCCGGGAGAAAATCGTTCTTTGCCCAACGCGAAACTGCGCCGCCGAAATTCTCGTGGGTATCGATGTTGTAGGTCAGCACGTACTGAAAATCCTGCCCATCCGTGGTGTGGCAATCGATGAACAGGTGCGGCAGCCATTGATTGAACATTGTCAGCCAGGCGCGCATCTCCGGCGCATCGGCTTTCACGAAATCCCGGTTCAAATTCAGCCGCGTCGCGGTCACCCTCCAGCCCATCTCTCTGGGACCATTCTGATTGATACGATTGTACGGACCGAACCGTTCGTGCCCATCCGCGTTGAAAATGGGGATGATGGTGACGATCAGGTTATCCAGAATTTCCGGGTATTTTTTGTCGATCAATAGATCCCGCGCCAGCATCATGGCAGCGTCTTTGCCTTCGGATTCGCCCGGATGGATGCAGCACTGGATGAGCACGATGGGCTTGCCGCTTGCTTGGGCTTGGTCCGGAGTAAAGCATTTATGCTTTGAAATAATGAACAGATTCAAATCACGACTTTCGGGGCTGACGCCAAAACGGATCGTTTTTGCATAAGCTGAAGCGTCATCCAATCGGTTGAAGAAATCCATGGTTTCGGCATAGCGAGGCGTTTCCATTCCGCCAGATTTTTCGTAATGGGTTTGCCAGTTTGATGGATCTGGTGATTGGTTCGATTGGCAATATAGCAAGACACAACATAGAATAAAAAGAGAGAGATTTTTTGTTTTCATTGAATTGGGCCTTATTTATTTTCAATATTTATCATCCTCTCATTAGAACGGATGATGCTGATAATGCGGATTGGCGCTGATTTTTTTGTTGATCTACTCTTTCGTCGCTGTCGGGATTTTATTGTCTATTTTTCCTCCGCTTTCCCAGGAATAAATTCTTGAGCTGAAACTCTGCGACGCGTCAATTCCAATGGCAGCCGGTACAAGGACATGAAACCGGTGACCAGCATTGCCAGAAAAAACAGCAGCACCGCAGTGGGATGGTTTATGGCGCTTTTTATCAGGTTCATTTTATTCGGTAACTGGGTAATTTGGTAATTCAACTACCGAAAGGACAAAACTGTTCAATGCCACTGTATTTTTTAAAAGGTATTTTTGCTGACTGGCCGCTGGATTGATTTATTAGTATCTAAGCAGCTAATTCTTTCCCAAAACAAAAAAACTTTTTGCGACACGGAAATGGAACTGAAATGGAAAAAATTTCTGTGTCAGTACCGATTCCGAGTTCTGAATTTAGGATGCCGAACGAATGCATATAGTGCCATTGAATAAAATAGCAAATTTGCAGATTATTATATCATAGTTAATTTCGTTTGGTCACTTGACCTAAGGCGTTGTCATCAACCAGGGATGAGGAAAATAGAATTACAAGTATGGATATTGTTGCTTTTAGTGTTCTCATCTTATGGACTCTTTCTAAAAAAAATGATTGATCCATCTCTTTTTGCCTGCTGGAAGCGATGAAAACCAGTAATGCGGAAAGGCTTGAATTGGCAGATTTATAATAACACATTTCTACGAAAAAATCAAGACCAAATTTTAGATTCATGCAAGCTGTTGCCAGGGAAGAATAGATTGGATATTTTTAGTCGCATAGCAACAGGGCATGGCGCATGGCGCTCCGTGGGGTGCTCTCGAAGAATGCCTGGAGCTGGTGAAGAAGTATTGCTGCGATGAGCGGTTGTTTCTGGAAAAAATTTATTATTGCTGATTTGACAGATTAATTATTACTGCCATGCAACTCAAGAAACGTCAATCTTGTTTTCCAATTCATCAAGCCTTTTCATACTAGCTCCGCCTTTGTACCAAAACTAATATTTATGGTTGAGTTTTTCCTTATCGTAATAAAAGCATCCGCCTCGCCGCCGAGTGCTTTCCGCTTTTGAACTGGTAAAAATAGAGGCCGCTCGCCACGACTTTGCCGTGCATATCTTTGCCATCCCAGTCGGTTTCATGCGAGCCCTGATTTTGCGTCTCGTTCACCAGCACCCGCACCAGGCTGCCGGAAAGATTATATATTTTGATAGTTGTCGGGCCATCCTCGGATATAGCATATTGGATTTTTGTGCTTTGATTGAATGGATTGGGATAATTTTGCCAAAGAAGAAAAGACTCTGGCAAGCTGTTCTTTTTATGTGCATCAACTTTGGTCAAAAAAGTGTATTGAGCAAATTCACGTGCTTTGTTGGCGAAAAATTTCATGGCATGGAGGCTGGCTAATCGGTCGGCGCCCAGACCTGCTGTCATGATCATAACAACTTCCTGCGTATCTCCCAGCGCCATGTTGAAATTGCCGCTGCTAAAAGTAATCTGTCGATCTCCCGGATTTTCATCGAGCCATCCGGTAGCGTTTAACGGATCTCCAGTCAAAGAGAAGTGCGTTGGCTCTCCTGTGGCAGGAATGCGAAAATGATCTGGTGGATTTATCGGTCGAGGTCGAAAGCCATTTAACACGTTGTAGTATTGTAACGTGCCATCGTACGTGCCGGTATTTGGGTTGGAATCCGTGTCACCACTTCTATCGATCCAACTCATGGTCAGGGGCAAATTACGGAATCCTTTGTGTCTGCTAAAATCGAAGATGGCGATATCGTTTGTGCTGGAAACAATCGGCCCGTATAATAATGCATAGCCCAGTGCCGGTGGCGAAGAAGAGAATTGTTGATAAGCCGGGTCCAGCGTCGTTGAATTATAACCAAAAATCATCTGCAAAGTCGTATCGGTTCCACCAAAATCATCGGCGAAATCGCCTATGTCGATGTCGCTGTACAAACCGATCGCCATGCTGTCAATCGTTGCATTCAACGGGGTCATGCTGGTGCCTTTGTAAATTAATCTGATGCGGCGGTAAATGCTGTTTTCGATGTCGCTATCGTGATGATACGCCCATAAAGTGACCTGCATTTCGATCCCAATTGGCGGCGAGCCATAGAGCGCCTGGGTTAATTGAGGATTGAGATCATTGGCGACAAACCAGACGATTTGTGCGGCATCCAATAATCCTGGCTCTTCGTTTTCATCCATGACGCCATTATGATCTGTATCATAAAACGGTGCGCCTTTTTGCCAGGGCCAATCCTGTCTATCTTTTTCATAGGCTAATCGTAATGAATCGGCAATTGCTTTTATCGCATCGGCCGAAAATTGGAACTGGCGGGATGAAGCATCTGGTCTGGAAACGAGGATATCGAATGCTTCAGAGGAAAGATCAGCCGTTTTCCAATCGGAACGAAAGCGCCAAACGCGATTGACTTTCGCATCGGTTGGATCTTCGGCCACACCTGGCGTTACAATCGCTCCGGTTTGAAGCCCTGAATAATAAGTGTGCCCACCAACCCTCAACTTCGGTTGCTGGCCATCATTCACAAAGCCTCCCCAGACAAATCCATCTGCAAAAACCAAACCTGCTGGTATTCCATGGGGATAAATGGCGCCCCAGGGAATCGCAGTTCCATTC
>JALOPY010000452.1 GCA_025453735.1 bacterium
AAACCACCGGGCTTTGGCTTCCGGAGTTTCATCATTCCAGTCGTGCGAGATGCCATTTTTAGTCATAGTTTCCAAATCGGTTATAGCTAATCTAAAAATTCAGAAAAAATATAGTCAATTCTCTGGAAAATGTCAATGGTTTTATTTCAATTCATACGGTCAAATAAATTGAATATCATTTTATAATTCGATTTTAAGGCAAACGTCCGCTTCGGCTTGATCCCCACGTCCGCTCTCACAAAATCAGCATAATTGCGACAATCACCGGTTGCGTAAGGAATGATGATGAATTTGATGCCGCAGATAAATAGTGACAATGTGATCGGCAAGATCGAATAGGGACAGATAAACAGAATCGCATATCGAAATCGCTGCGTTTCCAACGAAGGAATAAAAATATCCCTGGCAATATCCAGCGCCGAGGTCATGATATAAAACGAAGCTCCCGCATTTAACGTTGCTTCAGCAATTGGTTTAATTTCACAAATCGAACATGCTGGCGGAAGTTGAGGCATTCGATGAAAACTCTTGACAAAATAGCAATCATGGCTGAACCTTTTGGAGGGACAGGTTAATGGCTGCTCCTCTGTTTTTAGCGGACGCTGGCAATAGCCCATAGCAACCAGTAAGGATGATCGATCATTTTGGGCTTGATTTAATAATTCGTCAATCGAGATGTTTGAGTAGGTCTGTTGTGGAGAAATCTGGACGATAGATTTACAAAATTTTCGATAGGCGAAAAAACCTTTGAGACTTTTTCCTGGATATTTGAAAATGATTTTAAAAAGGAAAAACCAGCTATATTCCCGATTCAGGCTGCGACATGCGAAATCCCAGATTTGGATACCCAGGAAATTAATTTTATCCAGAAAATGAGCGCTCGGTTTAATCCTCATGAATACACACCTCGCCGTTAGTGCCATTGACAGTAATTTTCATGCCAGTGAGGATTCGAGAGGTCGCCTGTGCCGCACTCGTTACTGCCGGAATTCCAAACTCTCTGGCAACGATGGCGCCGTGAGAAAGCACACCGCCAACCTCCATGACCAATCCTTTGATGATGCCAAATAAAGGCGTCCAGCCTGGGTCAGTTGTGGGAACAACCAAAATTTCGCCGGGCTGAATTTGAGCCATCTCCTGCAATGCGATTAAGACGCGAGCCGGACCGGTCACCACACCGGGGCTCGCTCCGATGCCGACTAATTTTTTTTGGATTATGTTGGCATCACTCCGGATTGGGATCGATTCATCGATGATTGCTGGCGGTTGAATGCCTTGCCATTGTTGATGCTGTTTGATCCGCGTTTCGATTTCAAATTTGGAAACGAGCTTTTGCTGGCAGATTGTTTGTTCGATCGTGTTTCGGGTCAGAAAGAAAATGTACTCTGGTTTATCCAGCCAGCCAGAATCGAACAATCGCTTTCCGAATTCTAAAAATATCTTTCGATGGATCGCCAGAGCTTGATGCCAATAATGGCGCTGGTTTTCCCTAAGCAGAATAAATTGGGATGACCAATTAACAAGCATTTTGAAAAACAATTTTTTCAAACAACCAAACTGCTGTTGTGATAAAATTTGTAATATCGATTTGTAGCGCTCTTCACGTTGTTGCTCAAAATTCTTTTGTTTTTTTTCAGGTGAAAGGTCAGGGGATGATGATTGATATTGCTGAATCAGTTCCAAAATATAATTTTCATCTTCGGCAAACGTCGAAACGGAAATATCCAGGCTGGTAGATCGATGTCCGAATTTTTGGACAAAAGATTCCCAATTATCAGTAGTCGTGACGTACCGATTCCATCCGCCGTCTGGCGGATGGAATCGGTACTCTTGACCTAAATTCCACAGCGCAATATTCATTTCCACAGTTTTGTTTCCGAGCAAGCCCCGATGAAGCTCAATCACCGCTTGATCTGCATCCAGTTGCGGAATCCATTTACGAATCAGTTTGATGAAAAAATGATAGATCAACTCAGCAAACGTAATGCTCCAGCGGTGGAGCTTTAATAACTGATCAGTGAGCTTTTCAGCCAGAATTTCTAACTGCCAGAGTTGTTGGTCTGACGACGAATGGAAATCAACGTTTTTTAGCGCGTGGATTTTTTCAAGAAAATAATGAAGAAATCGCTGCCAGTTCCGCAGATGAACCGGTGGAATCCAATCGGTTGTCGAGAAAAGTGATTTCAGAATCGGGAAGCTATTTTTTAAAATCCGGGCGATACTTTGACGCAGTGAAATTTGCTTATTATAAAAAAGCTTTCTTTTATCGAAAGAAATATAAGCAGTGGGAAAGAAGGAATGAAGTGCCTGGAAAGCTGTCAGCCGAGCATAAGGTCTCCCATAAAAACATTTTGTTATTCTGGATCGTGCCATGCGATGAAAGCCTAAAAAACTTAACGGCTCTCGAAACGCGTTTTGTTCGATCAACGGCTTTAACAGCGACCAGCCCAACGGCGACACTGGCTGGGGGAAGCGTTCGCAGAAGAAATAGTTGCTCCACACGTTGTTTTTTGGCGAAACGGTCTTTTGGGCGAGTGTCGTAATCGGTCGGGATTGAAGAATGTAAAACGCTTCTTGATAAAATGCCCATTCAATATCCTGTGGCGCGCCGAACTGCTGCTCAATTTTCAGGCAGATTTGGGCTAATGCGAGTATTTGCTCTCCTGTAAAAAATGAATGATTGCTTTGAGCCGTGTCTGGTTGAATTTCCAGGCGTTGCTTGTGGATTCGATATCGAGCGGGATTGATTTGGCCACCAACTATTTTGGTTCCAACTTCCTGATGAGCTTCAATCATAAGCCATTGTTGTTTCACATCAGTGGGATCGAGAGTAAAGCAAACACCAGAAAATTCAGCCGGGATCATTTGCTGAACGATCACGGCGATAGATTGGGGGAGGATTTTATGTTGGATTTTTGATATATAATGATAAACCCGTTCATTCCACAAGGAAGCCCAACATTGTTTGATGCTTTCCAATAATAGTTGTTCATCTTGAATATTAAGAATAGTCTCCAGTTGACCGGCAAAAGAATGTCCTCGTAGGTCTTCAGCAAGAGCTGATGAGCGAACAGCCACTGTTTGAAATGGAGAATTTCGGATCAAATTTTTCCAGGCGTTGATGATTTGTTGGAGAATCGGCTGTGGAATTTCTGCTGCCAGAATGGCGGATTGAATCTGTCTGAAATTTTCTGATGATTTTTCTGCCGCGGCTTTCTTGATTAACTGATCGATGCGGCTAATTTTGATGATGTAGTCATAAAATGAAGTACTGAGAATGAAAAACGGCGGGACGTTGAATCCCGCCCTGAAAAGCTGAGCTAAATTTGCCCCTTTTCCTCCACTGATTTTTGAATTCAAGGTGAGATCATCGTTCGGTGAAAATATAAACTGGCTCATCTGGGAAGTATGAAAATCATCAACGGGTAAATTATATTCGATGCTTCGAAATCGCGTACTGCGTGGTGCTATTAAAAAATCAATGCTTCACCTTCTTCAAATCCTTCTCATAATCAAATTTCGGATCCTGGGATTTATCATGGCAGCCGACACAGGTCTCCTCAGAAATCGGCGCTAAAATCGCGGCTTTGAGTTTCTGGGACTTGATTCGCTCCACACTC
>JALOPY010000453.1 GCA_025453735.1 bacterium
GAATATAAATTTGTGGTCAATGGGAAACAGTGGATTCCTGATTTCGACAATCCGGTCAAAGTGACCGACGGCTGGAATGGATTCAATTCCGTTGTTTCGGTATCGCTGAATTTAGCTCCGGTTGTGGATGTAAAAGCGACTTTTGGCCCGGGAAAAATTATTCTGGATGCTTCTGGCAGTCGCAGTCAAATGGGCAGGACGTTGTCATATTCATGGTACCAGGATATTAAAAATCCGCAGCGATTCGATCTTCTTGCTCAAGAAAAAATATCTGTTCCTATGCCGAAAAAACCAGGGGTGTATTATTTTTATTTAGTTGTCACAGATCAGTATGATGTCAGCTCGCAAAAGACACTTGCGCTGAATGTGAAGGATGGAGTCGTAAAAATTTGGGATTTCAGTGCTTCGCCGGATTGGGCAAAAGATGCCATCATCTATGAGGTGTTCCTGAGAAAATTTGCGCCTGAGGGTAATCTGAAAGGTTTGACCAACAAGATCCCTTATCTAAAAACCCTGGGCATCAATTGCATCTGGCTCATGCCGATCTGGGATGGACCCACGTCACATGGTTATGGGCCGGATGATTTCTTCCGGATCGAGCAAGATTACGGAAACGAAGAAGACTTTCATGAATTTATTGAGCAGGCTCACCAGTCCGGGATTCGGGTCATTCTCGATTTTATTGCCAATCATACTTCGGATCAACATCCCTATTTTCTATCCGCCTATCAAAATCCGATCTCGCCATTTCGCGATTGGTATCGCTGGCATCAAGAGCTGCAGGGAATTCGTTATTATGCTTATGAATTTCATAATGACTGGGACACACTGCCAAATTTAAATTACGAGAATTTAAATGTGCGTCGGTATATTATAGATGCAGCAACGCACTGGGCAAAGCTTGGCGTTGATGGTTTCCGCTGCGATGTCGCCTGGGGCGTGCCGCATGATTTTTGGAAGCTATTGCGGCGTTCTTTAAAAACAACCAATCCGGATTTCTTATTGATCAATGAAGTGCTTCCGAGGTCTCCTGAGTATCATAACGACGAGTTTGATATGTCGTATGACACGGATTTTTATGGCAATCTTCTCGATGTGATGAATGGCAGGAAGCCGCTCGCTGCGATTGATTATGGTCTCAAAAAAACGCAAAAGAACTACCCATCAGTCGCGCTGGATTTTCGATATTTAGAAAATCATGACATGGATCGGTTTATCAGTCAATTTGGTCTGCGAAAAACAAAATTGGCTGCGGCATTGCTGATGACGATTCCCGGGACGCCATTAATATATTATGGTCAGGAAATCGGACTCCGGGAGAAAACGCCCGGGATGGAATGGCAAAATCAGAATGATTCTCTGCTGTCGTTTTACAAAACCATTATTCGGCTGCGGAGGCAGCACACGGCGCTGCGACGTGGAGAGATGATAAAAATCCCAACCGATGCGGAAGATCGTGTGTATGCTTATCTCAGGAAGGATCGCAAGGAGACTTTTCTCGTAATTTTGAATTTTAGCAGCCAGGTTGAAGAATGCCAGCTCATATTTCCCAGAGAGGGATTTGATGCTGCACGATGCGACAAGCTGATGTTGGAGGAGGCAATCACTTCTGAAAAGTTCACAATAGAAATATCAAATGACCAACGAGTAATACTGAAATTAGCACCTGAAACACCATTTATATATCGATTCATTCGATGAGAATAGGCTCAACAAAATTGTATTACAGAAAACACGAAGGAGATGTCGATTTTGAGAAAGGTAATTTTGCTCTGGATTGCGACAAATGGAATTTTGGCTAATTTAATTTTCGCGCAACCGATACAACCATCTTCTTTTGAAAAGAAAATATTGGTCATCCCTGAAGGTCAGAGCCGGACGTTTATGTTCACCAATCGATTGGGTGTGTTTTATTATGGCGAGACCGGGTCGCCCAATTCATCGACATTCCAGGGATTAAGCTATTTGACTGAAAAAATTCTTGACGATTATGTGATCGAGTTGAATGGCGTCGAATTGTCGCGTACCAAAGCTGAGGTGCAATTGGTCGGCGACAAACTCATTCGATCCTATAAATCATGTTCCATTGAAGAAGAAGTCGCGCTTGTCGATTCGCTGCCAATACTCATTGTCAGGCTGAAATCAAAACAAAAAACGCCAGTAGCAGTCGCTCCGTTGATCGCAAGCTCGGAGCGCGGCCAGGCTTTCACATTGGATTGGTCAAGTGCGGATAAAATTTTGCATATCAACAATACGCGTGTGCTGGTTCAGAACGCGGATAACAATTCTCAAGTCTGGATCGGTGTTTATTCCTATCCCGAGGGGGAGTACTCTTCAGGAGAGATTGAGCCATTCAACCAAAAATCCCGATTAAATCAAAGCGATATCTTTTGCCCGGGAAAGCTAAATGTGTACCTTGAGAGTGAAGCAGTTATTTTCTTCATCATTGGGAATAGCAAAAATGAGGTGTTGAAAATTAGAAACCGGATGTTGAGAAAGCTAAATATCGAATTGCAAAAACCTCGACCGCAAATTGAAGGCGTCAGGCAGGCATAACTCAGTCTTCCAGCAAGCACGCCCGATTCAAATTACTTTCTTCATCGTTTTAATTAGAGCAGGAATATAGAGGATCAATCTTAATTTTGTCTTATAATATTTTATCCGATCAAAATTTCCAACAACTTTTAGATAGCTTTGAATTAGCGGTTTAATGTCTGAAATCTTCCTGGGCAATAGCTCAAGATTGATCACTCCTTTATAGTCCTGTTGTTTTAGTGTGCTCAGGATCGCGTCGATTGGCAATTCGCCGCTGAGACCAAAAGGCAGGTGCGCGTCATAGCCGCTCCGGCAGTCCGACAGATGAATGAATTGAATTTTGCCATTGGTATTCACCAAATATTCGACCGGATCTTCACCCCGGAGAAAATAGTGAGGGGCGTCAAAACACTGCCCGATTAATTTCTCGCCTAAAAATTCTTGCGCTTGCAAATAGAATCGCTCGAATTTCTGTTGATCCCATCCCTGAACATTTTCCAGGATAATCGGCGGCTCTAACATTTTCAAATTACGAAGCAAATGGGCTACCGATTCATTTTTCAATCGACCCGATCGCGCGCTCTCCGGTGGGTGTGACAGGCAGTATCGGACATGCAACTCCCGATGATGTCGGTTGATCAGATGAATCAGTCGTTCAATTTCTGATTCGCGTTCGTGAGAGGAAAAATCAAAGCCAGCATCATGGCAATTGGGGAGATGAAACCCGGTTTGAATCATTCCTAAATTAGCAATAAAGGGAGCCAGATCATCAAAGACAGATTTGGTGATCTCAATAAATTCTACTCCCATCTTCCGAACGATTGTCAAAAAAACAGTCGGAGAAATTCCTTTGAATCGGTCAATGGTTAGTCCCACCAGGAGCTTATCATTTCGCACAATTATTTCCTTCGTTTGCATTTCGATGAAAATCTTATAAAAGGAGAAGCTGAATTCATGCTTGCTGGATTCATCTTCCTCAAAAAATAAAGGGGTAATATAGTTTCTTTACAGCATAAAATCAAGCTGAATATTGCTTATCACAAATTAAAATTGATTCATGTTTTATTTTTTGCTTGAATTTCA
>JALOPY010000454.1 GCA_025453735.1 bacterium
TCATATTTTTAGGCTGAATTATTCACCGCGGAGATCGCAAAGGTCGCAGAGGTAAAAATTGTTTAGATATTTGCAGAGATGATTTATTTCAGATTTATTGTCATCCGAAAAACATGTCTTTATCTTGATAAACAAAATAAAAATAGCTCTGCGACCTCAGCGTGCTTGGCGGTTTGCGAATAATTCAAGTCAGACCAAAAACAAGAACCAATAAGGGAAAATGAGGATGCAAAAAAGAGAAAATGCAATGGTCGCTGTGATCATGGGCAGCGCTTCGGATAAGCCGGTGATGGCAGAGTGTCTGCGGCATCTGGAATATTTTGGAATTCCGTTTCAGGAACATATTTTATCCGCGCATCGCACGCCGGATGAAACGGCTGAACTTGCAAAAACTGCTGATCGTTCTGGAATTAAAGTTATCATCGCTGCTGCCGGAATGGCAGCCCATTTGCCCGGCGTCATTGCGGCGCATACGACGTTGCCAGTTATTGGCGTGCCACTGGCTGGCTCGGAGCTGAATGGCGTGGATGCACTCTATTCAATCGTGCAAATGCCTTCGGGGGTGCCAGTAGCGACAGTGGCAATCGGCAAAGCTGGCGCGATCAATGCCGCGGTGCTGGCCGCTGAAATTTTAGGATTGATCGATCCTGATATTCATCAAAAATTGATTCACTTCAAACAGCAGGGATGCAAGTTGCCAAAGCCGGTCTAATCATTTTTTTGGCCCCAACGACGCTGAGGTGCAGAGAAATTTTAAAACAAAACCCGGTTTTTCACTCGAATTGAAAACCGGGTTTTTTTTGCAGGGATAATCGGAGCGCGTTCCCTTGATGGAATGCCATGCTACAGCGCATCAAGGCGCCGTACTCCGCCGATTAAAACTGAACATTCAATAGGTCTAACACCCGATCGATGGGATTGATGACGGTTGACGTATCGGAACCAGCAAATAGCAATCCCACTGCCAATGGCTCAGAGCCATCGACCACCAGGGAGCCAGAATCTCCAGGGCTGGAAATCGCTCCGGTTACGATCTGGTTTTCGAAGGTCGCCACTTTGCTGCCCCCGTAGCCGACATCCACATTGACATTGAGCATTTCGATAGTGCCTGAAGTCGTGGCAGTGGTTCTGCCGCTCTTGCGAACTGCCATGCCAATTTCGGCTGCTTTGGTTCCGGTGATCACGCCAATGTCGATAATGTCATTTGTGATCACATCATCCCAGGCTGGCTTTGCCAGGGCTGCATCGACTTCATTGTTTGCTGCGGCAATTTTTGTGGAAATCAAACGATGCTCGGATCCGACGATTTTCGCCAGAAAATTTAGCACGCTTGAGAAGCCATTGGCAATCGAGCACGTTCCGCCATTGCCGCCACCACCTTGAAATTGAATGGTGATAAATCGTTCCAACTCAGCAATTCGATCCTGTGGATTCTTGCCTCCATCGGCTGATCCTGGCTGCAAGATAGCATCGCCTTTGCTGGCATCATTGCTGTTGGCCATGACATGATTGTTTGACAGAATGAGTGTTTGCCCGGTGGCAACATCCTTGACAAATGCGCCAAGTGTTCCTGCTGTGATGGCATAATGACCAATACTGACACCGCCTGGCGCGGGACGCCAGCGATCGGTGCGCGCTTTGAAAGCGACGATGTTGCCGACTTCTTTAACATCGGTAGCAATACTATCGATTGCTTGAGGAATTAAATCTTTCGCCAGCAGGGTTGATTTCGGAAATTTCTTTTTCACTAAAATTGTCAGACAAAGCTCCCCGGTACTTTTTCCTGCCACAATTTTATGTCCAATACCAACACCACTTACATTTTGTTTTAATTTTAGCGTTTTGAGATTTAATTCTTTCACCTGACGAACTTGTTCTGTAGTTATCATTCGAGTGTTCCTCCTCAAAGGGTTTTAAACTTGAAACTGTGAATTAACGTTATCGATTCTCAAATAATTGGAATACATGCGTATTTACAAAAGAAACTGGAACGGGACCCAAATCTAGAACATGATTTAAGAAAAAATCTATATTAAATTGAGAAACAGCTTTTTTCCGCGCAGCCTGTTCTAATATTTTTAATTGGTGGTATCCCCAGAATGTTATGATGCTTTCGCCCGGAAAACAGGAGATGTTCTTTGCTAGCTCGTCGATTTCATTTTTTTTGAATAAGCCATTAGATTTTAATTGTCCTTCTAATTGTTTTCGCGTAAGTTGCTCCAGGCGTTGCTGGATTTCAAGCTGGGCGATTACCAGCATTCGGCAATATTTCTTTAACAATACATAATTCAATGCCGGATCATAGCCAGCATATCCGTTTTCCAGCATGGCAAATGCCAGAAAAAAAGACCAGCCATTTAAAAAAGTTTGATCAGGAAATGCTTTGGCAAGAACCGGAATTTTATCACTATTATTAAGCCAAACTTTATAGTGGCTGACCACGGCATTCAATATGACTTCTATGGTAACCGCTTTTTTATGAAATTTTCTCAAGAAAATCAATTGATGAATCCAATCTTTGTCGCCTGGAATTGGCTGCAGATGACAAATGAAATGGTTATTGGTTTGAAACAGGTTCGGTGGTTGTAAACAGAGTATCTCCTGTTTCGGAATGAGTTCGTGTTGCGCCCAGATGAAGTCAACCGAAAAATCGATTGGGAGCGATACATTCCAAATCTCATTCGCAAAGCGCTTCGCGTCGCGAACAACATCCTGGCAAAATGGTATGATTGCTTCTTTCTGCAGCACTTGTTTTTCCAATTCTTCATCAGCAAGTGCGATAATGTTGTTGCTACTTTTTATATTTTCAATGTTGCCGTTCTTTATTAAGTATTGCTCTGCAGCACGCATCATTTGATCATAATGGCTTTGGAAATCAGAGCTTATCAATTGCAGCAAGGATTGAATATCGATATCAGCATTGAGTGATAATTGGAGATAATTTTGATATAGCTCTGCCGTAAGAAACGATGCTTCATTAGCTTTGATTTCATGTTTTTGCTTTAAAAAAAGCTCGAAATTTTCTAATAAATGGATAGCCAATTCAATCACTGAATTTAGCGAATCCACTCCCGGTATGATTGCTGTTAATTCCTGGGGCAAATAAAAGTAGATTATCTTTTTGATGTTTTCAATTTCTTCTGTTGCGCTTTGGCAATTCGACAAATTGTTATTGGCAAGGTTTTCTTGCGCCTGAGCTATGAAGCCTGGCATTGCCTGAAGTCTGTTAAGCAGCCTGGTTGAGTTGTCTAGTTTATTGCAGTGCTGGCATGTCAATAATTCGATGAACGCCTGATGGATTTTTTCGGTGTAAAAAGCCGCGTCGTACTGACATCGCTGTAGTTTTTCTGCTTCGAAGCGAATCAAATCGATGCGCCGGATCAATAAATCATAGTTAATTTGATTTTTATTGGATAGTTTATTTTTATCAATGGTTTTTATTCTTTGCTCAAACGATTGGAACGTCGCGATAATATCGTTAATTTGTTGTGGAGAATAATTATCAAATCGGTCATTACAATCCTGCAAGCCCACGCCGCATTTTTGAATGGGAAAAAATTTTATATATTCGGCAAAAAAGCTAGCAACAAATTCCTCGAATGTTTTGTTCTCACGATT
>JALOPY010000021.1 GCA_025453735.1 bacterium
CCAAAGACGATCATCTATAGCATCATCATTGATAATGTTGATATGGGGACTTCGCCGGGGACTAAAGAACCCGAGTTTATCGGTGCCTGGAATCAATATCCTGATCCAATTTCTGGGAATCCCTATTACACCATGCGCGTAGCAGATTGGTTTAAGATGTACGCGTATGCTTATGCTTCTGCTGGCAGTGGGAGCAGCCGGGCAGTTTATCGCCCGACGATTGGTTATCCTGGCTATTACGAAGTTTTTGAGTGGCATGGCTGGCATGAAGAAACAATCAATGATGAAGCCACCAATGCCCCAATAACCATTAATTATCATAACGGCAAGGTCACGAAACGAGTCGATGAAAGAAAAAACCACGGACGCTGGAATTCGTTGGGAAAATATTTTTTTCAAGCCGGCACTTCTGGCTACGTGGAAATTACCAACCAGGCAGATGGCGTTGTGATTGCGGATGCGATAAAATTTGAATTCCGGGGAACAAATCCCAATGCCGATCTGGTTCCGCCTGATCCGCCTCAGGGCGTGACCGTTAACAAGCCTGGGAAATAACTCCATATCTTTTTAAATAATTAGAATTATCGGCGATTGCATAATTTCATTTTTGAATTTTAGGATTTATAAAATTGCAACTGTTGCACATTGATTAAAAAATGTTATCGACTTTAATGCTCATCAACATGAATAGACAACGAAAAAGGTTAGGGCTGCATGCGACGTATGACATCATCCGATAGAAAGCGGAATTTTCACGGTAAAAGAGTGTTTGTGATAGTGACCCTGTTCATTGGAATACTATTATTATTTTATATTGTAAAAACTCCATTCATGCGTCTTATTGCCAGAAATCCAAAAGCATTTCAATTCGCTCTAAAGGGAAAGGCAATCCTGGCGGATCTGGGACTTAATCGATCTGCCAATGGACAGCATCACAAAACTGCAGAACCGATTGTAATCCCCGACGAAGTGAAACTGTCGATTGATCTCTCTGTTAGCAAGGGAAGTTATAAAAAATTCTGGGGGGGGATTGGATACAATTCTTTTAAAGCAGGCTCACTAAATCCTGTAAACCAGCAATTATTTCAAGCCATGGCAGAAGCAAACAGCAGAAATCCAGGCACCTTCACGTATATCCGCGCGTTTAATATCTTCTCGAACGGTGACGCGATCAATCAGTATGGCGAAGGCTGCGAGATTTACCGCGAAGATAACATGGGCAAACCAATATTTAATTGGGAAACATGTGACAGGGTTTTTGATAAAATCGTCTCGTATGGCTTTGATGTGATCGTCGATTTTACCCTGATGCCGATTGAATTTGCATCCAACAAGCAGCGAATCCAGCCCTGGTTTGGCGCCAATATGTCGCCGCCAATGAGCCATGAAAAATGGGCAAACCTGGTTTATGAAACAACGCTCCATTTGACTGAAAGATATGGTTTTGAAAAAGTTTCCCGATGGTATTTTGAAGTGTGGAACGAGCCTGATCTCGCATGGCTGTTCTGGGTACCAGACCCGGATAATCCCAATCCCCGACTGCGGGAATGGGGCGATATGGACGCGTATAACAAACTTTATGATTACACGGTTGACGCTGTGAAAAAAGTTCATCCAGATCTTCGGGTTGGCGGACCGGCAGTGGCAGGTTCATTTATCGAGCCGTTCCTGGAGCATATTGATGAGAAGAATTATGTAACAGGGAAAAAAGGAACAGTTGTTGATTTCATATCATTTCATACCTATGGAAGTGTGTTTGAAAAAGTCATTAACAAAATCCATGACATCCATAGCATCGCGGGAAAGATAAAAGGAGAATATCAACAAATTCCTCTGGTTATTTCGGAATTCAGTCCCAGCCCGTATGATTTGCCGTGGTACATCACGCGCTACCCGGCGCTATGGTTGATTGCCACCGTGGATGCGATTTTTAATTATGCCGATCAAAAGGGACGTCCTGGTTTCTTGCCAGAGATGATGATTTATTGGACGTCCCCGGTTATCAAGGATTTTGGAAAGGATCCCGTTCAAACCAAAACCGACGGACTGGCAACGACGCTGGGATCAGCAAGCCATTTGCTGAAGCTGCCTGTGTTCAACGCGTATGAGATGTTAGGATATTTGAGCGATGAACGAGTTGTCGTCAACAGCAGCATCAAATTTCCAGACTTGCAAAAAAACTTAGATAATGAATTTATTAATCTCCTGAACGCCATTGCGACAAAAAGTGATTCTTCGTTTGAACTGCTTTTGTACCAGTTTACTGAAAATGATGCGTTCAGCAAAGATGTCAAAGAATACATGGTGAATTTAAAAGTTGAAAATATTCCGGATGATAATTTTTATCTAAGAAAATATATGATTGGTGAAGCTGAGGGAAATACATACACCGCGTGGCTACAACTGAACGGTCCCCTGGATCCGGGCGAAAGTCAGTTGATGATTTTAGATCAAAAGGATGATCTGAAATTGTTGACGCCGGCTTACCAGCCGGAATTCCAGATGGGAAATTTTACCGAGCAAATAAAAATAAAAACCAATGAAGCAGTGTTGCTGGTTTTCTCCAAAGGGGCTGATAAAATAATGCCAGTACCTGTTACTAAATTTGTGAAAAAACAAGCAGGCATGACGGATGTGTATTTGGAATGGCAATCGCCTGAACCCGCGAAAGATGGAGATCGGGCCGCCGGTTATGAAATTTACCAGAATGGGAAGTTGGTGTCTCGAACATTCGATCCACTTTATTCATCGCGATCACTGACTGATAATACCCAATATCAGTATCAAATTTTTTCGCTGGACGATGAAGGCAATCGAAGCGCTCAGCCGATGAGCGTCACTATCAATACGAAGCTGGATAATGTTCCGCCAACGTTGTCGTCACTGGAAATCCAGAATCTGAATACGCTGAGATTCAAATTTAGCGAGCCGTTAGACAGGACCACTGCGACGGAGATCCAAAATTATCGTTGCGCCGAAGGAATCGAAATCAAGTCAGTTTTACTGAATCAGACTGACACCGAGGTCGAGTTGCTGACCACCCAACATCAAAAGGGGGAGAAGTACAGCTTGATAATTCACAGGCTTCGTGATCGCGCTCAAAAATCGAATGAAGTGAATGATTATCGAATTGAATATGATTTTATATTAAAATTCCAGGATAAATTTGACTCTGAAAATTTAAATGCGTATATTTGGGAGCATATCTGGGAAGAAGGCGGCGTGGGCAGTTGCCAGTATGATGCGCAGAGCAAGAGAATGAAAGTGATTACTGGCGATGATGTTGGTGAACGGTTTTCTCGCAGCTTGCCAGAATTAGATCAGGGAAATTTTAAAGTGGATTTTGCCCCGATTAGAAATTATCCCACCGGGGGAAGATTTATCATGCGCTTGAAGCAGAATGATGATACCTATTATGAGGTTCAAAAAACTCATGGCTTTGGCGCCGGATATCTCAAAAAGGTGATCCAGCGAGTGACCGTCGATAGCACGGCTTGTTGGGATGAGTTCGATCAGGGCGGCAACTACAATGTGAAGATTGATTTTTCCCCGGTTGCGACGACATTATCAGGATTTTCAAAAATGGCAAAAATTGATAACAATCCTGTTCCGATTCATGTAAAAGAATTTGAGATCGAGCTATTGCAGCAAGATGCATTTTTCGATAATATCGACTACCGGAGCAATTGATGCTTTTGTTGTTTGTGATTTGAATTTATTCTATTACTAAAATAATCTTGCATTTTTTTGCAAGAAGGCTTTCAAACACCTAGTCACCAGGAAAGAACCAAAGACACAAAAGAGATTATTTATTTCTTCGTGAACTTAGCGTTTACTTCGTGTTCGCTGAAAAGCGAATCCTCGCCAACTGGCGGGTGATCTTGGTGTTGAGCAATTTATTTGCAGCTATGCTGCGCTATGAATAGTGGAGATTTGTTTTGTGTGGCACTTAATGGAAAAATTTCGTGAGAAATCCAGGGAAAAAAAATACAGGCTTTTCATCGAGCAGTTGAAACCACAACCGCAAGATGTTATTTTAAATATTGGAGCGGGGAATGGCTTGTTCTTAGAATCGATGTACGAGAAAAAAAATAATATCATTGCGCTGGATCTTGATCCAAATATGTTGCGCGATTTAAGGCGAAAACATCCTGAGGTGCAATGTCTCGTTGCGGATGCGAAACAGCTACCTTTCAAAAATAATTCAGTTAAAATATCATTTTCAAATGCCGTCATCGAGCATGTCGGATCGAACGGCGAGCAGCAAAAATTTGCCAACGAGATTCGACGGATCAGTCAGAAATATTATGTCACTGTTCCGAATAAATATTTTCCATTTGAGTTTCATTATCGGCTGCCGCTTTACCAGTTTGTGCCGAAGTCCATGCAAAAGTGGCTATTCAAAAAATTTAGGGTTGGCTTATGGTACGAGAATAAATGGGAAGACATTAACCTGCTCTCTTATCGTCAAATGAAGAAATTCTTCCCTGGAACAACGGTAATAAAGCAACGCGTTACTCTATGTGCCGAGACATTGATCAGCTATAAAAATTAAATTTTTTAAAACCAGTTATTGAAAAAACAGGAAACAAATTATGTACATACTTGGAATATCAGCCTACTATCATGACAGCGCTGCCTGCCTGGTGAAAGATGGAGAAATCATTGCGGCAGCGCAGGAAGAAAGATTTACGCGAAAAAAACATGATTTCAATTTTCCCTTCCATGCGATTCAATATTGCTTGAAGGCGGGGGAAATTTCGGCAAAGGAATTGAATTATGTGGCGTTTTATGATAAGCCCTTTATTAAATTCGAGCGATTGTTGGAAAGCTACCTCGCTTATGCGCCAATCGGAATAAAATCGTTCATCAAGGCAATGCCGATCTGGCTCAAGCAAAAGCTATGGACCAAGGAGCTTTTGAAAAAAGACATCGGCTACGAAGGCGAGGTGATTTTTCCGGAGCATCATGAGTCTCATGCTGCCTCAGCATTTTTTCCATCACCCTATCAGGAAGCCGCGTTTTTGACTATCGATGGCGTTGGAGAGTGGAACACGACGACCTACGGCGTGGGCAAAGATAACACGATCGAGATCATCGGAAATATGGATTTTCCCCACTCATTGGGTCTGTTATATTCGGCATTCACCTATTACACCGGTTTTAAAGTAAATTCCGGTGAATACAAAGTCATGGGATTGGCGCCTTATGGCGAGCCCAAATATGTCGATCTGATTATGAATGAACTGATCGATCTCAAAGAAGATGGCTCCTTTAAAATGAATATGAAATATTTCAATTACTGTGTCGGTCTCACCATGACCAACAGGAAATTCGAAAAACTATTCGGAGGTCCCGCGCGAGAATCAGAGTCCGAAGTTACCCAGCGGGAGATGGATCTTGCTCGATCGGTTCAGGAAGTAACTGAAGAAATTATGCTGCGCATGGCGAGACACGTTCATCAGCAGACCGGGCAAAAAAATCTGGTTCTGGCGGGCGGCTGTGCGTTGAACTGCGTTGCCAATGGAAGAATTTTGCGGGAAGGTCCGTTTGAAAAAATCTGGATTCAACCGGCTGCCGGGGATGCGGGCGGCGCATTAGGATCAGCGTTGTTTGCCTGGTATCAGTTTCTGGATAATAAACGCGAAGCTGATAATGTGAATGATTTTCAGCGGGCTTCGTATCTGGGACCGGAATTTTCAGATGAAAAAATTGCCGCGTTTCTCAATGAAATCGGCGCATCTTATGAAAAACTTACACGCTCAGAAATTCCCCGAATGGCAGCCGAGCTAATCAATTCTGAAAAAGTGATTGGCTGGTTCCAGGGACGAATGGAATTCGGTCCGCGCGCACTGGGCAGCCGCAGCATTATCGGCGACTCGAGATCGAAAAATATGCAATCGATCATGAATTTGAAAATTAAATTTCGGGAATCATTTCGACCATTTGCCCCCAGTGTTTTAGTCGAACATGTTTCTGACTTTTTTGCAATTGATCGGGAAAGCCCCTACATGCTTTTAGTGGCTCCGGTGCTGGAAGAAAAACGCGTGAACTCTCAGCCCGAAAATAATCAGCTCTTTGGCATCGAAAAGCTGAAAGTGCCCCGGTCGGTAATCCCGGCGATAACCCATGTGGACTACTCAGCGAGAATTCAGACGGTCGATAAGAAAAACAACGGTCTTTATTATGACATGATCAAAGAATTTCATAACCTGACAGGCTGTCCGGTAATTATCAATACATCGTTCAACGTTCGTGGCGAGCCAATTGTCTGCTCTCCCAAAGAAGCGTATACCTGCTTCATGCGAACTGAGATGGATTATTTAATCATGGGCAGTTACATTCTCGCTAAACAAAAGCAACCAGCATTGTCGAGTGATATTGATTGGAAAAAAGAATTTGAATTGGATTAATTTTGGAAAATAAGATGAATAACAAACAAAAAATTACAAAAAAACAGTTGCGAACTTTTGGCGCTGCATTAACGATTTTTTTAAGTGTGATTGGGCTCATTCATTTCTGGAAAGGAAATGAGCCAACGAACTTTTGGTTTTGGGGCGCGGCAGCATTAGTTTTGCTGACGACGCTATCTGTGCCGATTTTGATCAATCCAATTTATCGTGCTGCCATGTTTATTGCACATATTTTGGGCTGGATAAATACGCGAATTATTTTAGGATTGCTCTATTATTTTTTATTCACGCCTATTGCATTAGTTATGAAATTAATAGGACACGATCCGCTCCATCGTAAGTTTGATAAAGAGGCAAAATCCTATTGGAAAGTTCGCGAGAAAATCCCGTTTCCGAAAGAACACTATTTAAGGCAATTTTAGTTTTTTGTTGGTACGATAAATCATAAAGATTAGAAAGCATTCAATTGAAACAGCAACGAAGGCAACACGATGAAAGTTAAACTAAAAAAAATAGCCATAAATTTTTCTTTAATGATCTTCATTTTTATCATCCTTTTGGTACTGGGTGAGATCGGCGCCAATGTCATGATTAAGCTTGGCAAAGGGCAACGGCACCAGGTGATGGGCGAGGCTGATAATATCGTTATGACTTCGCTGAACAAAGATTTGGAGTTTGTGTTCAAGCCGCATTATGTGGACGCCAATGGCGATACCATCACAAATTCGTTTGGTTTTCACGAGTTGGATTGGCAGCCATCGGAATTAGATCGCAGCAAGGTTATTTTGAATCTTGGCGATTCGATTGCTTTTGGAGCAAATATTAAAGACATCAATCATGTCTATGGCAAAATATTACAGATGATGCTGCAACAAAAATTTCCCGACGAAAACTATATCGTCTATAATGCAGGTGTTGGCGGCTACAATATCTGGCAGGAGCGCGCCATGTTGCAGGAATTGACAGGCAAAATAAAATATGACATGGTTCTCCTGGGGCTTTGTTTGAATGATAGCAGTCCGAAAATGTATGTGAGTGACGACGTCAAAGGCGCGGTCGTCAATGTTACTGGTGAGCTTGAATCGGCAAAAGAAATTTTTTCGCGAAAGTTTTTTAATCGTTCCAAGCTTTATGTCATGTTTAAAGAAGCGTTAAAATCGATGCAGCGGAGGTATCCGAAGTTATTCCCGAGTTCCATGTTATGGCATAATGTGCTGGTCAATGGAGAGGGATGGCACAGCTTAAAAAATACTTTATTGGATATGCATGAAAGTCTTAGTGAAAAAGGCATCCCGTTTGTGATCGTCATTTTTCCGTATGCCCACCAATTGCAATTGGATGCAACAGACAATATCGTTCAAAATGACCTGTTGAATTTTTGTCAGGATCATGATGTCCCATGTCTTGATCTGTTTTCATTTTATAAAGACAATAGTCAGTCAATCCATTGGGATCAGGAAGGGATTCATCCGGACGAAAGTGGGCACCGAGTGGCTGGTGAATCGATTTTTAATTACCTTATTGAGCAAAAATTAATTCCGATTAAAGATACTGAGGAGGTTCGTTATGAGTAAGATAGCAATTGTCAATGAACTCTGGTCTTTCCTGAAAGTGCGAAAGAAATGGTGGTTGGCGCCGATTGTAGTTTTTCTGGTACTGTTAGGTTTCTTAATCGTCTTCACCGAAGGGTCAGCATTGGCGCCGTTCATTTATGCTTTATTTTAAAGTGCAAAAATTAAGTAACTATTTAGGTTCAGGATTGAAAAGTTCCCGGTTCAAGGTTAATGATGAATGAAAATTGAGTTCTTTTCAAATAATAATAGAATACATTTGATGATTCATCAATAGAAAAAAATGAAGAGCAAACTGTTTGCAACTGGGAACCCTGAACGATGAACCTGACAACCTGAATAGCTACAAGATTAATTCGTATGAATTTTAATAATTAGAATTTTAAAAATAAAAGGCGGGGGTATATGAAACAAAGTCTTTCAATATTTTTCCCAGTTTACAATGATTGGGGAACAATCGGCAGCCTGGTGGCGCAGGCAATCGCCAGTGCCGAGAAGCTAACGGATGATTACGAGGTCATCCTGGTGAATGATGGCAGCAGGCAGACAACCGTTGATATTTTGAACTTTCTTGAAAAAACGTTTGACAAACTTCGAGTTATCCATCATCCCCAAAATCGCGGTTATGGCGGCGCGCTTAAATCTGGCATCAATGCGTGCACCAAAGACCTGATTTTTTACACCGATGGCGATGCGCAATATGATGTTTCAGAAATGACGCGGCTTTTTGAGAAGATGAATGAGCAGGTCGATGTCGTTAACGGCTGGAAACTGAAACGATCTGATCCGTACTATCGCGTCTGGATTGGGAAGATGTATCACTATTTCACCAAGTGGCTGTTTAAATTTAAAATCAGGGATGTGGATTGCGATTTTCGTTTAATGCGACGGGAAATTTTCGATCACATTCAGCTTGAATCGGATAGCGGTCTCATCTGCGTTGAAATGATCAAAAAAATTACCGATGCCGGTTATGCGTTTGCTGAAGTCCCGGTAACCCATCATTTTAGACCCAGCGGAAAATCCGAATTTTTTAATATCGTCAGGGTTTTTAACGTTGGCATCGACATGATCAAATTATGGTGGAAAATCGAAGTGAAAAAACAGTTTTCAGTAAAACCGAAAACTGAGCGAACAAAAATCAAACATCCAGCGCTCGATAAAGTGGTCAGTTAGAGCATGATGAAACAACAACTGATTCCATCGCTTGGAGCGATGGAACCAGTTTGCTCGGCAAATTCATTTACTGAAATTATCAGCCTAAATAAGCCGATAAACTTTTAATGACTATCGAAAAGAGATTTTTAAAATATGATTCCATTCTCAGAAGTAAAAACGCAGTACCAGAATCTCAAACAAGAAATGCAGCAGGCATTCAACGAAGTTTTTGAGGCAAGCTGGTTCATCCTCGGAAAAAATGTCGAAGAATTTGAGCGAGAGTTTGCAGTGTATTGTGCTGCGAACCACGGTATTGGTGTTGGCTCCGGAACCGAAGCAATTCACCTGGCTTTGCTGGCGTGCGGTGTTGAACCCGGCGATGAAGTTATTACTGTGGCAAACACCGCGGTTCCGACTATCTCAGCGATTTCATTCGCTCAAGCAACACCAGTTTTCGTTGACATCGATCCAGGCTCTTACACCATGAATCCTGAACTGATCGAGCAAAAAATAACACCGAGAACAAAAGTCATTCTGCCAGTTCACCTGTATGGACAGGCGGCTGATATGGAGCCGATTCTCGCCATCGCCAGAAAACATAATCTCCGGGTGGTTGAAGATGCCTGCCAGGCGCATGGCGCTGAATATCAGAATAAAAAAGTCGGGGCATTGGGTGATCTCGGATGTTTCAGTTTTTATCCCAGCAAGAACCTGGGCGCTTATGGCGATGGCGGCTTGGTGACAACCAATAATGCTGAGTTGGCTGATCGGGTGTGGATGTTGCGCAACTACGGACAACGAAAGCGATATTTTCATGATATCAAAGGTTTCAATAGCAGGCTGGATGAGCTGCAAGCCGCATTTTTAAGAAAGAAATTGAAACATCTCGATGCGTGGAACGAAAGGCGTCGCCGTATCGCCCGGATTTATGATGAAAACCTGACAAACGCTATTGTAAAGCCGATCGAAAAAGCATTCGCTTATCATATCTATCATCTTTATGTTATCCGCTGTCAGCAGCGCGAAGAGCTTCAAAAATTTTTGACTGAGAATGGCATTCAAACCCTGGTTCATTATCCGGTTCCAGTCCATCAACAAATGGCTTATCAGGATTTGAATATTGGGGATGGTGCTTTGCCAATCACCGAGCATTACGCTTCCGAAATTTTATCGCTGCCGATTTATCCCGAATTAGATGATGATGATGTTATGTTTGTGGCATCGAAAATTAATGAATTTTATGGTTAAATAAATAGGTTTCCTGGAAATGTTAAATGACAAACAGCATGGGAAAAGTATAGCGGGTTTTATCAGCAAGATAGATCCGTATGTATTAAATATAATATTGCTCTCTTTATATATCCCGCTGATTGGGATTCATCTTTACTTCCGTTATGATGATGCGGGAACGTTACTCTGGGCGATCGATTTCAAAAAAAGCATTTTTCTTGCTTTCGATCCGCGTCCCTGGTTTGATGAATATAATTTTTATAATGGAGTTGGTGGCTACTATCGTCCCTTCGAATCGCTTTTTATTATGCTGCTGGTTAAAATTTTTGGACCAGAGCCGTTTTATTTTCAATTGATTAATGGCATCCTCGTTATCACAACGATTGTGTTTGTCTATAAAATAACTGTATTGTTAACTCAAAATCGTCTCGCAGGTTTGCTGACCGGGTTGATGTTTCATCTTTCATTCCAATCGCTCTTGTATGGCATGTATCATGTCGTGGTTCCGTTTGGCTTCTTTTTTGAAATCATTACTTTTTACTTTTTTCTGAAAGGACTGTATTCAAACAATCTCAAAATGATCCTGATCGGTTTTTTATTTTTGATCCCGGCAACAAACCGTCAGACAACAGCGCTGATTTTAACAGCAATGGTAATCATGTTTTTTGTGACACATTGGCGGGAATCTAAATTCCGAACAGGGCAACGAATTCTAATTTTTTTCCTGGCTGTCATTCCGAATGCCATAATTCCATTTACGAAAAATTCCAGTCATGCTACAATTTTGAGCCAGCCTTTTTCGATTGTAAGCTATGCAAATTATGCCTGGGAACGCCTGTTTTTTTATAGCAATTTAATGACCAGCAGATTGCCGGGCATTATTATTTTGACAATCATTTCATTCTATATGATTTTTCAGGTAATGCATCGCCAGAAAATTTTTAAGCTGCATGATAAGTATCAAATTTATCTGGCGATTCCATGCAGCTTGATTTTTTCGTTTATGATGATGAAGGTGCAAATCCTCGGGATTATCACATTATATGCCGTATTAATTTTCTTGTTTCTGACACGACGAAACCTTCAGTTAATTATAACCTGGTTCTTTGTGTCGTTGGGATTATTCAGCATTATCAAATTTTATCATGACGCTTATTTTTTAGAGGCTGCTTTTGCAATCGCGATTATTTTGGGTTGTATTTTAAGCCAGCTCATCGATGCGATGCAACGAACATTTGAAGTGCATATACAACCCCGGCTGGAGCGATTATTATTGGCGTGGCTCGCCGGTACGATTGTGCTGCTTGGCGTCGTCATCTGGAAAGTCCCTGGCTTGCCAGTGATCGGCAGCAAGGTTGAAGCGGTTCAATATTTGATTGAGACAAATCAAAATTTTAAAGCAATGATCGAATACCTCGCTGAAGAGCTTCCTCCGGAGGCAAAAGTATTTCAGCTTTCCGAAGAATATCTTGGACTGACGATGGATAAACGCCGGTTCCTAACGTTGCGAGAACGATCTGAAAACGTTAAAGTGATCAATATTTTGGATTCCAACGTGATGATCAAAGCATTGGGGCGCTGGGACATCGAGTTTAAACACGCTGAAGGCTTGACGTTGGGAATCCCGGAAAACAGCGTTTTTATCGTTCATAATAGACTTGAGAAACGGATCGCTGAACGAAAATTCAATCTTCATCCCATCAGGCATTTCCAAAATCAAAATACCGAAGCGGTCGTCTATAACATCCTCAGCATTAAAGAAGATCTGTATCCAAAGGAATGATTTTTAATTACAATAATTGTTTGCATTGCCATTCGCAAGCCATCAGCCGCTAATTCTGGAAATCAAGAAATAGTTCTTCGTAGTTTATGCAATCGCTGACATCATGCACGACAACAAGGAGATTTAAAAATGGCGCACTGCCGCATTGAGATTTTCATTTCCCCTCCTGTCCTTCAAATTACAAATTAGTTATTCATGGTCGTGCAACGACGTATTAGGCTCATCAAATTAAGCTCGAATTACCAAAATTACATCCTAATTCCAGAAAGATAACTCTATAAAATATTTGCAGTAATCCTTGACGCTCGAGTCTGCTTCTATTGATTGAATATTGAACAATGTTTCGCAGTAATACAATATTGTAGTTTTAATTGCCAATGTGCCGAATTTAATGTGTTGAAAATATTGATCTATTTGCGGCATCTAGGAAAAAATATGCTGGTATAAAATTTGCCTGTATATTAAAGTAATTTAAATTCAGCTTTAATTCTGACGTGTGTTAAGGTTGAAAATTTTGTCCCTTTGCATGAATAGAATTTTTGCCCGGGGGCGTTGTATTTTAATGAGGAGGCTCTTGAAATGAACAAACCACACCGATCAAAAATGTTGGTTATGGCGGCGTTATTGATATTTGCTTTAACGTTAACCACGTTTAGCATGGGATGGGGGCAGACGTATAAAATTATGCCATTAGGCGATTCAATCACGAAAGGCGTTATCGGATCATCCGCTCCTGGCGGCTATCGGGATGATTTGCAAAACATGCTGACCGATGAGGGTGTATCCTTTGACTTTGTTGGCAGTCAATCGACAGGTTCAGGATTCGATCCGAATCATGAAGGGTATGACGCAGCCACAGTTGAGTATATTGACAACAATGTGACAACATGGGTTTCGAATGCATCGCCTAATTTCGTCTTGCTCTTAGCTGGCACGAACGACCTGGGCGTGGTTCATATTGAAACGATTCGGGATAGAATTAACAGTATCTGCAATAAAATTTATAATGTGAATGGAAATACAACTATTTTTCTTTCCAGTCTGGTGCCGCGCGGTGATAATGCCACGAAAGACAGCCTGGCAACCGAATTAAACAAACTAATCAAGCGTGTTGTTGTTGACAAGCAGGATGCCGGGAAAAATGTTTATTTTGTTGGTATCGATGAGCTGTTTAAAACCGATCCGGATTGGGCAACTGATTACATGTTCGATGGCATCCATCCTAATGACTCAGGCTATAGTCAGATGGCGCAATTATATTGGAGTGCTATCATGAATGTTATCAAAAAAGGTAGCGAAATAGTCATTGATAATTTTAATCGTTCTGCAATCGGTGTTGCCTGGGAATATGATCCTGCGTTTGATCTTGAAACCATAACCTCAGGGCAACGGGAGTTGAGAAACAACTCAATAGAGAGTCGCTGGAATATGATGGCTGTTTACAAAGCGGTTATTAATCCAGGAGAAGTATCCATCCGCTGGGGACAGAATGCAGATGGGGAAGGCATTGAGAATGGTGGATTGGCGTTGAAATTGAATCGGGCTTCTACTACTGCCAATGGCTATTTTTTACGGGTCAGGCAGGATGGAGCACTGAATTTATGGACGATTGTGAATGGATCACCTGGTGAAGATATTGCAGAAACTGCTGGGACACAACCAACAGCAGGGCAAGTTTTTAAGGTAGTGCTCTCCTCAGATGCTGTTGCCCATCATTTCCACTGTTATATCGATGAAGTCTTTATCGGCACTGTTTCTGATTTTCAGAAGCGACGCGGGAACGAAACTGAGCTTTATGCCGGGGTTATGCTTCGAGGCAGCCTCGATGGTGCAACAAGCTTGCAAAATAACATCGATGATTTTGATCTCCATATCATCGGCGATGTAACAGCACCGGCAAAGGTAACCAGTTTAGCAGTCGCTTCAAAATCCGGATCAACTGTCACCCTAACCTGGAAAGCGCCAGGAGATGACAGTCTCACCGATCGAGCCTCATATTATGACATTCGCTATTCAAAGACTGCTTTGACTGAAACCAATTGGAAAGATGCAACAAAAGCTTCGAATATCGAGAAACCGCTTGCTCCGGGCGCAACGGAAAGTTTCGTTGTCATGGGACTGGCAGGTGACACCAGATATTATTTTGGATTAAAAGCAGCGGATGAAGAGTACAACTGGTCGCCATTGTCAAATGTTGTTGATGCCACGACGAGTGGTGGAGGAGCGCTTCAGAAAGCAGATGAATTTACCGATCCTTCCACGCTCACCAGTTTGTGGAGCGCAAATCCAGCTTACATGATTGCGGCTGGAGAATTAATGAATACGTCTACGGCAAATTCATGGGGACATCTTGCTGTCTTCAAAGCTAATGTAAATCCTGTTGAAGCATCGATAACCTGGTCGGCAAACGCCACCTCAGAAGGAATTGATAAGGGCGCTCTGGCAGTGTTGTTAGACAGCAATAATTATCTCACAGCAAACGGCTATTTAGCCTGGATCAGGACTGAAGTCGGGGATAATCCAGTGCTATATTTGTTCACTCAAAAAACGGGCAATCCGGATATTTTCCTGGGTACATTCACAGCCACAGGACAGAAAAAACCAGGTCCTGGAGATGTTTTCAAAGTTGCCGTAACCAGGGATGGCGGTGGTCACCATTTTGATTATTATGTCAATGAAAAATTTTATGGACGAATTGATGATCCTGCCAAGACATACAGCGATGGAACAGATTATTACATGGGTGTTGAGCTTCATGGAAATTTGAGTAACAATGTTGATCGTTTTGTTACGCTCAACACTGTTGGTGATCCTGAAGTGATGCAAAAAGTCAAACCGTTGGGAACTCCCACAGGCATTGTCGGAACTGCTTTGAGTGATTCATTAATCGTTCGTGTGACGGATAAAAGCGGCAATCCCATCAGTGGCGTAAATGTCGATTTCACGGTTACGCTGGGCAGCGGAAAAGTTGATATCACACCAAAAGATAATTATGTTCGGATGGAAGCGGAACATGCGAAGCTCATTGAAAATCCGATGGAAATTGGGGTTGATCCGGCAGCATCGAATAGCCAGTTTATTATGCCCAACGGCGGCGCTCCGATGGAAGGGAAAGCTGAATATAGTTTTTATGTGAAAGAAGCTGGAACTTACGTAGTGTGGTGTCGGATGAAGCTTCCAAATAGCGACGCATTATCATTTTTTGTTCAAGTTGATAATAGCCCTGCCATATCTGCTGATCCACCGCTTTCGAATGGCGTGTGGGACTTCCGATCGTATGAGCCAGGTCCCTGGGAATGGAGATGTGTGACCGATCGTGCAAAAAATGGGGACTATGCCAAATTCAACTTGAGCAAAGGACTCCATACGTTTAGAATTACACAGCGAGTGGCGACGGGCACAAAAATCGACAAGATTTTGCTTGCCAATAGTTTGAATTATGTTCCAAGTGGACTGGAAACTGTGCCACAATATATCACCAATTCTCTGGGACAAGCGCGCGCCCAATTTACCCTGGGAACAGTTGCCGGTGAAAATAAAGTGGAAGCTATTGCGCCAGCTTATACCTTAACAGGCGCTCCGGCTATTTTTGTTATCAATGGGAATGCTGATGTTCCCGTGAATATGGTCGCATCTTCAGCAACCAGCCAGAATGGAACTGGAGGAAAACAACTGGCGCAGCCGTTTGAAGTTACCTTGAAAGATAAGTACAACAATGCTGCGGCAAATTACACGATCAAATTTACAGTAACCGAAGGCGATGGCTTTTTATCAAATGGGAAAACTATTCACGAAGTAAAGTCAGATATAAACGGAAAAGCAGCAACCTACTTGACGCTGGGCACTGAAACCGCGAGCAATAAAGTTGTTGCCAGTTACTCGACTTTGCCTGCCGTGACGTTCACCGGCACGGCTACTGCTGGCGTTGCCAATTCAATGCAATATAAAAGTGGGAATTCACAAACTGCGAAAGTCGGATCAACGTTGACAGAGCCATTAAAAGTCCAGATCCTGGATAAACAAGCAAATCCCGTCGTCAATCATAATGTCCGATTTCAAATTAAAGCAGGAGGTGGAAGCCTGGTTCCAGTGGCTGGCACTGGTATCGGACTTGATAGCGCTATCGAGCCACCTGATCCATTATATACCGTAAATTCCTTGCCAACAATGGATGTATTGACCAATGAAACTGGCCTGGCATCGGTGCGATTGGTAGTTGGTCTCACTGCTGGCGTCAACACGGTGCAAGCAACTTCAAATGCAGGTGGCACCGCGTTACCCCCGGTTGATTTCAACGCGACAGCTATACCGGATGTCCCTGATACATTGATTGAGGTCAGTGGCAACAGTCAAACCGGTGCTGCTGGTATGCAATTGAGCAGCCCATTTGTTGTCAAGATAACGGATCAGCACAATAATCCAATCTATGGCCATAATGTTCGTTTTGACGTGCAGGCCGGAGAAGGTTTTCTGGACGGAACCAGCGATCGAATAAAGACAATCCCGACCAATACCGAAGGAAAGGCACAGGTATTTTTGACATTGGGTACCAAGCCTGATGTGCAGAACAAAGTTACGGCAGAAGCAAGCTCAGGAACTCCACCAGCGCCTTTAAAAGGATCGCCAATAACGTTCACTGCAGTCCCAGGAGTCGTGACAAAGATTCAGGCAAAAAGTTCGCTAACTCATACCGGTTCCGCGGGTTGGCCATTAGCTGATTCGCTGCAAGTTTATATCAAGGATAATTACAATAATCCTGTTGGCGGATACCCGGTCACTTTTCGCTCCACCGAAGGCGAT
>JALOPY010000455.1 GCA_025453735.1 bacterium
GCCTGAAATTGTGATCGTGTAATTCGTCAGGGGGAGCAGGCTATCGGGTCGGAAAGTCATTTTTTTATCATCACTTTGCCAGAAAAATTTTCCGATGGCCGGCGGATTGGTTTGAAATAATGCCTCGACTGTGGCCCGATTCATTTTACGGCTAAAATTGATAATGATGTCATTCCAGCCCGGGACGTTGGTATCGCCATTGGCCGGAGTTGTCGACACAATGTACGGCGGAATTTTTGAGATCATCTTTACATCTTTAAAAGTGAAAAACGTATCGATCATAGTAACCTGCAACGATTGACTGTAATAGCCATCGGCTTCGATCGTCATCTCCAGTGTTCCTGCGGGAAGATTGTCGATGTAAAAAAAGCCATTGTGCAGCAATTCCGGATCATTCGTATATTTGTAAAACAGGGACTGGAAGGTATCAGTCGTGTAAGTCTGTCCACCTACTGTCACGCGTGCGCCATTCACGGGTACCCCGGTCTCGTTATTGGAGATGATGCCAGTACAAATTCTTTCAAGTGGTTGCTGAATATTATGAAATTTAAGAAATGACCAGTACAGCGTCCTTGCCTCTAATTGCTTAAACTCGGAGTTCATCTGTCGTTGATTGTGTGCGGGATTGGTATGATGCCCTGCTTCGCTTATTTCGGAAGGCATTACAGTTTCACGGTTAACATGATAATAGGGTCCATAAAACGTACACTTCCAGAAACTGCAATCTCCAATGGAACCAATAGTTGATATTCTGAGACCTCCTGTCAAAATACCTACCATGATATCGCTCATCGCTTTGCCACCATTCGGTATTTTCTCTCTGCCGTCCTGGTATTGTCCCCACCAAACCGATGTAAAATTTGTACTAGAGCTTCCGCCCGCATCACTGTGAATTGAATGAAACCAGGCAGCTCCAACTCTATTCGCATAATCGGTGCGCTGGCTTAAGCCGACCACCTGCTGGTCGTTCGTTCGAGATAAGTACACTGTGTCAATATCAGTTTCGTTTAATAGCATGTCTCGAAGTGCTAATCCAACCCTGACATTTTTTTCTGCTTCAGAGTAACCAGAAACTCCCATATTTTCTTTCTGGCTATGCCCCGGATCGAGAAAGATATTCCAACCAGCAAGACCGGTTACCTGCGCCAGGATTGAATTTGCTATGAGTAAAATTGCAAAGATCAAGCTTATGACAAATTTCATTTTTTTGTTCCTTTCAAATAGGTTAGTGATCAGTAAACAGTAATCAGTAATCAGTGATCCATAGTAGTTTGTTACTGATGACTGACGACTGAGGACTGATTACTGCTCACTACTCATATCAATCAAATAAATCACTCCTTCATCGAACGCATCAAAAACGATCTTCTTTCCGTCGGGAGACCAGGAGGGGTTCATCTCTAATTTATCCACAGGGAATTCCAATTTCGTTTTGCCGCTGCCATCGATTTTAATGGTGTAAATGTCGGAGGACAGATATTTAGAGCCATCATCCGTCGTGATCATGTAAACCAGATGCTGACTATCCGGCGCCCATTGGGGACGATGTCCCTCACCAAGATCGACCAGTCCGCTGCCACCCACATTCATGACAAACATATTGCCGCCCATAATTTCAAAGGTAACGTGGGAGCGATCGGGCGACATGACCAGATTGATGCAGCGCTCCCCTTTTACCGGCTCGAAAATTTTATAGTCTTTGTCTGCCGGATTCCCGATGGCAATTTGATCATCCTTTAAAAAACTATCCAGTAGCGGAGCAGATTTCTTTTGCAGCGCGGATGCTTTCTTTCCTGAATCGAACACTTCGATTTTTCCTCTGCCATACATATATATTTTCTCGTCCCACACTCCCCAATGCGGCAGCCCGGGCATCAGCGTTCGAAAATTGGTGACGAAGCGGGAGTCAGCATTTTCCAGATCAAAAATTTTGACGGCATTGAATCGATATCTTCCTTCAAAGCGAGCCACCCGACTGACGATAGCCTTCGAGTCCGATGACCATTCAAATCCAAATCCAGCCGCGGGCTCATCATTGATTTCTCGAGCCTGACTGCCATCCGAATTCATGAGCCAGATACCCTGATAATTCGAAGTCGTAAAGGCAATCTGGGAGCCGTCTGGCGACCAGAGCGGGCGCATGAAAAAGAGTCCATCGCCGCCGATGAGTTTATCAGCTTTCACCTTCATTTTTTGATCTGCAGTGGCGCTGCTAAATGTAAGGATTAAAATTAAAAGGATTGTTAAAACATAAAATCTTCGCATGAGGCATCTCCGTTGGTTATTTTTTATGGTTGAGTGAGTTAAGTCAGTCAAGTGGGTTAAGTAAGTTGAGTAATCACCTAATTACCCAATTGCCTAAACGCCTAATGAATAGCAATCTCCGTCGTAAAAAACATATTGAACAATGGCGCTTGCAGCACATACCAGTTATATTTTCCTGCCAGTTTATCATTCCGCGTATAATCAATTGCGTATTGCGCGCGCATGAAATTATCTGCCCGATTCAAAATATTATTGGCATCGATGCGGAATGTCACATCTACTTTTTGAGCTTTGATGGTATAGCTGAATTGAGCGCTCACATCTAAAAAGTACGGGAGTTTTGCTTTAAGATATCGTGGCACCCAATAGGGCAAATTATCTGCGCCAATGATTTTCTCATAGACCGCATAGTTATTGGTGTAGGTGCCATAATATTCATCCCAGTAATTCAGGCGAAATCCTAATCGCGCCTGATTGCTCTGGCGGGAATTAAAATTATAATTCAATGCCATCGTCACCATTCGTTCGGGCGAAAAGGGCACAACCTTCCCCACAACCTGGCTTGCATCACTGCCAAAAATTTCTTTCACATTCATTTTCTCCCAGCGGTTTCGAGCGAAAGTAATGGCGCTGGAAAAATCAACATTCTTGAAGCGATACTTCGCTTCACATTCGATCCCCTGGAACAACGCCCTGCCAGCGTTCATCGTTGTTCGTCGATCGTTCATATCAATAACAGATTCAATCTTATTATCGAACAGCGTATAATAATAGCCGACATTTGCCATAAAATTGGTGGCTTGATAGCTCGTGCCAAACTCGAAGCTATTCACTGATTCGGAATTCAGCGATTGCGCTTCCTCGCTATCCGGGTAGTATTTTGCCTGCAATAAAGGTCCCCGGGAAGAATCATACCAATCGAGAATAGCTGGCTCTTTTTTCGCATGGGCCAATCGGGCAAAGAGATTCATGTCAGCCGTCAGGTTGTAGTTCACGCCGATCCATGGCGTCAGGTACAAATATTTCCGAAGATAATCGTTGCACCAGCCAAATTTCCGATCACCTTTGAGATCAGCAGTTGTCCGTTTTGCGACATCAAAAAATTGCCAGGTGCCAAAATCCAATAGCGGGATCGGATTTTCAATCACCTCTGAAACGGTATAAATTAACTGGCTTCCGCCTTGAAGGGTGAACGCTGAATTGGGTTTCCAGGTCATTCTGCCGAACAATGAAAAATTATCGACCCGGGTATCGTAATCATAAATGGATTGAACTCTGCTGGTGTAATTGTGGATCCCAAGCGGCGCCCAGAGCTGCCGATCCTGGGCAGTTACATTGCTGAT
>JALOPY010000456.1 GCA_025453735.1 bacterium
CCGGAGCCTTACGAAGCTGTTTGCACCATAACTGCGGATTTTGAGCTTGCCTGGGCGCCACGATATTCCAAATCCTATGCCGATCCTTTAAGTGCATCATTGCAGCTTGCCCGCAGGGAGCGAGAAAACATCCCTGCCATTCTGCAACTTTGTGATCAATATCACATTCCAATCACGTTTGCAACGGTAGGTCATTTGTTTTTAGCAAGATGTCAGAAAGAAAATGGCAAGGTTCATCAGGAAATTGGAGAAATTGAACCCTATGAGAATGAGCACTGGAAGTTTGAGGGCAATGACTGGTTTGAATACGATCCCGGTTCGAATTATCAAGATGCGCCTGAATGGTACGCCCCGGATTTGATCGAGCAGATTCTCGCGGCAAAAACAAAACATGAGATCGGCTGTCACACGTTTTCTCATATCGATGGTAGTGATCGCAACTGTCCTCCTGAGTTGTTTCGCAGTGAGATATACGCGTGCAAAAAGGAGGCGGAGCGATATGGTCTCACTCTGGAATCATTTGTGCATCCCGGACACACCATTGGCAATTTTCAAACGTTAAAAGATGAAGGATTTTCTTCGTTTCAAACAGACTACACGAATACGCTTGGCTATCCCTTGAAACATGAGAACGGACTCTGGGAGCTGAAACGAACCATGGAGTTTGTCTGGCGGCGGGGGTGGTCGGCTGGCTATCATATCTATCGCTATAAAAAGATCGTGGATAGGGCAATTAAGAGCAATACCGTGTGCAACTTTTGGTTTCATCCTTCATTTTCCCCTCAATTTCTAACTAAAGTTATGCCCGCGCTATTTGATTATATTGAATCCAGAAGATCTGAGCTATGGTTCACGACAGCAGGGGAATACATGAATTGGCTGAGAAAAAATGAAGCCATCTAAACTGCAACAACCTGCTGTTAGTTTTGGATTGTTTGAGACAGGGCTGGGAGTGATTCGCAGCCTGGGGCAGCAAGGAATCGATGTTATTGGCATTGATTCAAAGAAAGATATCGGCTGGTACTCACGCTATGTCACGCCGCTGCAATGCCCCCATCCGCTGCAACAGGAACCGGCTTTCCTGGATTGGGTCATACAAACATTTTCAAAATATCAATGCAAAATGCCTGCCTTCATCAGTTCTGATGATTTTTTAATGGCGTTTTCAAAAAACAGGGACATGTTAAGCCAATATTTCCGGATCAATCTCGTGGAGCATTCGCTACTCGAGCAGATTTTCGATAAACACCAGCAATTCTTATTGGCGCAAAAGGCTGGCATCGAGGTTCCGGCAACATTTCAGATTTATGATCCGAAAAGCCTTGATGAGCTTCCTGGCGACCTTCATTATCCGCTGTTCATCAAGGCAAAGGACGTCAATACATGGCGACGGGAGATCAGCGGAACCATCAAGGGATTTGTGGTCAACACTTCGGATGAGCTGCAACATCAGGCGACGAAAATTCTCGCAAAAGGGGTGCCGATCATTGTGCAGGAAGTGATTCTGGGAGCGGATACCAATCATCTCAAGTATTGCAGCTACACCTCACCATCGGGAACAATCCTGGCGGAGTTTGCGCTGCGAAAAATCCGACAAAATCCCATCCGTTTTGGTGTCGGATCCGTCGTCGAAAGCATGCATGATGAAGAACTGTTGATTGCGGGAAGGAGATTGCTCCAGAATATCGGTTTTCATGGCGTCGCTTCGATAGAATTTAAGCGCGATGAGCGGGACGGCAGGCTGAAATTGGTAGAGATCAATCCCCGGTACTGGCAACAAAATTATTTAGCCACTGCCTGCGGAGTGAATTTTCCACTTTTGAATTATTTTGATCTGGTCAATGGATCAGGCGAAGCAATTACATCTTTCACTCCCGGAATCAAGTGGGTGAATCGTTATATGGATTTCGATTCTTTTCTGAAATATCGAAAAGAAGGGAGTATAACCTTTTCTTCATGGAGAAAATCTTTGAAAGGCAAAAAGGTTTACGCTGATTTTACATGGGATGATCCGGTGCCGGCTTTTTTTGAGATTGGGTTTGGGTGGAAATTGGTCAAGGCGCCATGGTTCTTGATAAAGAGAATTCTGTAATGAAAGCACGAACGGTTTTAATTACTGGAGGCGCAGAGGGATTAGGAAATGACCTGTCACAAGTTCTTGCCCAAAAAGACTATAATATTATTGTGTTGGATAGATTGGATCCCGGTTCATTAGAACAGGAGTTTAGGGATAAGCTTTCTGAATATATTCAGTTGGATTTGGCTGATCTTGAATCTGTGACAGGCTTTATTAAAGGTTATATCGAAAACAGCATAATAGTGATTGATGTATTGATCATCAATGCATTTTCCAGAATATTTAAAAGCTTTCAGGATTTTACAGATTTTGAGATTGTGAATTTCACTCATGCTTCTTTTCTTAATCAAGTGCTGATTGCCAACTCATTGTTGAAAAAGATGCTTGAAAACGAATATGGAAGAATAATTACCATAAGCTCAAAATCGGGAATACAGGGTTATTCATCCGGTTCGCTCTATTGCAGCTTAAAATCGGCATGGATTACTTTTCACGAATCTTTAGAAAGAGAGTTGTCTGTTTCAAAAAGAGATGTCAGCATAACTACAATTTGTCCGGATTCATTTTCAGATACAACAGGAAATAAGCTCAAACATTATGATTTCATTACAGGAAAGATAAAAAGAATAGTGTTGAGTGCCCTTAAAAATCAAGATAGTGCCATTTATTTTCCTGTTACATTTAAGACGCGGCTTTTCCTTTCCTGGCAAATGGTAAAAAAAATACTTAGAATTTGGTAGAATGATCTTTGATTACTATTTAACAATTGATTTTAACTCTTCAGAATCAAGAAGCTTGAATTATCCTCGGTTCAAAGATGAGCCTTTTTATAGCGAAATAACAGGCAATGAAGTGTCTTTGAGCTTCAGTAACGGTTATGTTTCCTGTCTTCATCGGAGGAATTTCAAAGACAGTTATGCTGAAATCAATGGAATGAAGTTGTGGCTGTTTGGTTATGCTTACACCAATAAAGAGTTTGCTCTGTCAAAAAATAGAAACTCGTGGAAACTGACTGCAGAAGAAATTTTGAATCTTTATCTTTCGGAAAGCCAGTCTTTTGTCCAGCATCTCAAAGGCGCTTATGTTCTGGTGCTTTTAGATGAACGAAAGATTGATGTCACTGTAATAACCGACCGGTTAAACGTGCTGCCGCTTTATTATGCTTATAAAAATGGGAAATTAATCGTTTCATCAAATACCGCTATGATCTTAAAATCTTCATGGGTGACCAGGGAAATCGATTCGGTTGCGATGGCAATGCAAAATCTTTTTGACTATATGCCTGGCGATCATTATTTTTTGAAAGGCATCCGAAGGTTCGAAAATGCAGGGATATACATCTTTCGCAAACATGGGTTAAGTAAAAAATTCTATTGGGATGTTTCTGAATTATATCACGAGAAGCTTTTGCCCAAAGAGCAATCGCTGGATTTGCTCGCTGAACAGTTAAAAGAAAATGCGAATTTGTATGCTGCTGATGCTGAAAAGGTTCTTGTTTCCCTCACTGGTGGATTTGACGGACGTGC
>JALOPY010000457.1 GCA_025453735.1 bacterium
AATGCACCTTTTTTTATAAAACCTTTAAGAAAAAGAACTTCACTTTTCATCGTAAAGATGCGACATTTTTTTCTAAAAAAAAATCTCTTCCAACGAGAAACAGAGCACGCGGAGTTTCAACAGAGTTTTTAGACCGCCAGATAATTTCACCCCAAAAAAATCTCCGCGATGCTCTCATTCCTCCGCCACTCCATGTAAGCCTTTTTCAGAGTACTTCTCACACAAACTTTTAAATTCTGATACAACAATACAAGTATCATTATTTTTCCTTCATGTGAGGATAAGGAAAATTCAGCGGGGGCAGAAAGTTTTCTTTAATTGTTCGCGGTGACACCCAGCGCTGGAGATTGATGAGACTGCCGGCTTTGTCATTCGTTCCCGAAGCACGACTGCCGCCAAATGGCTGCTGCCCGACAACGGCGCCAGTAGGCTTATCATTGATATAAAAATTGCCCGCGGCATGGGTCAGAATTTCTATCGCTTTAATAATCTCAAAACGATCCGCTGCGAAAAACGCCCCGGTCAAGGCATAAGGCGATGTCTCATCACAGAGATGGAGGGTTTCTTCATATTTATTGTCAGGATAAACATACACTGTCAGAACCGGTCCGAAGATCTCTTCTTCCATCAGTTTAAATTTAGGATTTGTAGTTTGAACAATGGTGGGTTCAATAAAGTATCCTTTGGAAGCATCGCACTTGCCGCCGCTAATAATTTCAGCATCTGGAGATTGCTTCGCATAATCGATATATTGAGTAATCGTTTCAAACGCACCCTGATCGATGACCGCGCCCATAAAATTTGTGAAATCCTCAGGATTGCCCATCCGCACGTTTTTCAATGTGGCAATCAATTTTTCTTTGAGCACTGGCCAGATGCTTTCTGGAATATAGGCTCGTGATGCTGCGGAACATTTCTGCCCTTGATATTCAAAAGCGCCTCGTATCATTGCAGTATTCAGCGCATCGAGATCACTGGATTTGTGAGCAAAGATGAAATCTTTTCCCCCGGTTTCTCCAACAATTCTCGGATAAGTTTTGTAGCTTGCAATATTGTTGCCGATCGATTTCCACATATTATGAAAAACTTCTGTCGAGCCGGTGAAGTGAATGCCAGCAAGGTGCGGGCTTGCCATCACAGGATTCCCCACCGCGCCTCCGGGGCCCGGCACCAGATTGATCACGCCATCCGGCAATCCAGCCTCCTTCAGCAATTGCATGATAAAATAGGCAGAATACACTGTTGAAGAAGCCGGCTTCCATAGCACAACGTTTCCCATCATTGCTGGCGCAGTCGGCAAATTGCCTGCAATCGAGGTAAAATTGAATGGAGTCACCGCGAAGATAAAGCCCTCTAACGGACGTTGTTCGAGATAATTCCAACATCCTTTGGACGATTGTGGCTGCTGCTGATAAATCTGTTGCATGTAATAAGGATTAAACCGGTAAAAATCAATCAATTCACAGGCAGAATCAATTTCAGCCTGATAGACTGTTTTGGATTGACACAGAATCGTTGCAGCATTTAAGATAGCCCGGTACGGTCCCGCTAATAGCTCGGCTGCTTTCAAGAAAATTGCTGCTCGATTATGCCAGCTCATGGCCGCCCATTTCGGTCGCGCTGCTAATGCCGCCTGAATCGCAAGATCGACTTCCTTTTCACCCGCTTTATGATAGACTCCTAGCAAGTGCTTTGTCTCGTGGGGACATCGGCATTCAGCAAGTTTTCCAGTTTTTACATCCTTACCACCAATAATGACCGGAATCTCAATCTCCTTGTTTTTCATCTCACTGATCTTTGCTTTCAGCTCCTTCTTCTCAGGACTTCCGGGTTCGTAAGCCAAAATTGGTTCATTTTTGGGCAGCGGAACATTAAATATACCATTTGTCATAGCATCTCTCCTTAATATTTATAGAATTATGTTATTTTAAACTTACACTTTTAGACTCATCAAGGTTTAGAATTTCATCTTTCCGGAATCGTATATAAATTAAAGTGAACCTGTGATGCAGTGAAAAAAATCAACGGAATATTTCGGTAATTGCCACTCTTCAAATGAGCAAGCATTTCGATTTTTGTCTGCTCGAATTTATCGTGATTTTCCTGAAGCACAGGATCGGCAGAGGTATTTTTAATTTTTAGCGGATTGAACGGTCGCCCGTTATCATAAAAAGCATAATGAAGATGGGGACCTGTTGCCAATCCTGTTTGCCCAACAAAGCCGATAATCTGTTTTTGTTTGACTCGCTCTCCTTTGGAAGTTCCGGTTTCAAATCGGCTCAGATGCCCATAAAGCGTGACAAATCGGGCATTCTTATGTCGAATTTTCACAAAATTGCCAATGCTTTTATCGTACCCCCGATCGATGACAACGCCATCCGCGGCAGCGGAAACAGGGGTTCCGTTTGGCGCGGCGTAATCAACGCCATAGTGTGGGCGAACTATTTTCAGTATCGGATGGCGACGACCGGATGAAAAATATGAGCTAATTCGTCTGTAATTGAGGGGGGATTTGAGAAATGTTTTCTGAAAAGAACTGCCCTGTAAATCGTAATAACCATCATCCCCCGGCGAATTATCAAAATAAAAGGCAACCAGGGAATCTCCGTTTGAAATATATTGTGCAGTCAGGATTTTCCCATATCGCACAAATTCATTGCTGAGCTCCACATAAATCTTTTCGTAAACAATCTTAAAGCGATCGCCAATTCGTGGATCGATGAAAAAATCAATATCCCACTGAAAAATATCAGTAAACAAAAGCAGTAAATCGGGGGACTCACCAGAATTAAGAATTGCATCCCAGGCAGTTGTTTGAATAATTCCTTCGAGATATTTAATTTTAGTGGTCAGGTTTAGCTTCTGCTCTTGCGAAATATAATCGCCTCTTCCATTAACAGAAACGAGATATTCTTTTTCAATCGATGGAGCATAGCTTAATGAGATGAAATTCCCAAGAGAATCTTTCGATATTTCATATCGCTCACCAGGTTTTATTCTGTGTACCGAATAGATCTTTTTGAATGACTCGATAACCGGGTTGATATGGACAGACGCAATTCCACTGTTTCTTAATATTTCCGAAATCGTCTCTCCCTGTTTTATCGTATCGACAATCCTGACAGTTTCAAGCTCCTTATTCACTGCCCGTTCCACCACATCAGACAATTTGACTATGCTAGATCTCGGCTTTTGGGATAAAGATAATGTGAAAACGATCGCTGAAAGAATTAGTAATGGCAAAAGAATTTTTACTGCTTTGAGCATGCTTTGTCTATTTCCTTTTTCAAATATCAAGGCTTGATAAGATAATAATAATTGATAACTTTGTCAAGCAATCAATTATTTATTTGGTGAGAAAATTTGCCAGCCTATTTCTCAATAAGTTTAATAGCTGTTTCCCCATGAAAACCGGTTTTAAATTTTTTCGCATCATTTTCAGTGCCGACAATTTCACCAAAGTGCATGGGAATCGCGACTTTTGGTTTAAACGCATTTGCAGCTTCAATTGCTTCATCTGCTGTCATCACATAAGTTCCGCTCACTGGCAATAAGGCAATATCGACTTTCAGCGAATTCATCTCTGGAATGAAATCGGTGT
>JALOPY010000458.1 GCA_025453735.1 bacterium
ACCGGAACATTCAATCCGGATACGGAGATGTTGATTCTGGCTTCCTTCCCGATGAAACCCGAAACAGTGATCGATTACCTGTTTGCTCTTGGTTGGGATTTAACCTTGCCGATAACGGAATCTGCCTATAATCCTTATGAGTTCACGCTGGATGTCGCTCCGGCTTTCCACAAATACATAGCTGTGTTCTGGAAAGGGAAGAAGGGAAATCCTTATGATTTTAAGAAAATTGCTGATTTAATGTTCCCTGATGATTTGCCGCAAATTGGCCCTTATGTTCCGGAAGGAAAACAGTTAAAGCTGGGCGATACATTAGAATGGTTCATGAACCAGGGCGATACTGTCCGGGTCGATTTAGTCGCCAATTTCGATAAGACTTATCCATAAACCAAAGATCATTTTCAATAGATGGAATGTCTTGGCTCTTATACTCGTTTAGGTTTAATTTTTAAGCACAAAACCAACTTGCGCTATACTGATTCCATCGCTCCGAGCGATGGAACCAGTGTGAAATTCTAAACCTTAATGAATGTAACAGGCTGAACGGTCAAAAACATAATGGTCTGGAATTTGATCTGACAAAAGAATTGTGAACCAGAATAATGACGATTAACATGGAAGACAGATAGCTATGAAACGATTTTTCTTCGCACTAACTCTGTTAATGCTTTTTTCTGAATTTTCCTTTTCACAGGGAATTTTTGCAACAATAACAGGGAAGGTTATTGACAGCAAAACAAAAGAGCCTTTGACTGGCGTCAATATTCAAATCGTGGGAACTTACCTGGGTGGGACATCGGGAGTTGATGGCACCTACACTCTTAAAAAAATACCGCTGAAGATCGGTACCCTGCGCTTTACAATGATTGGCTATAAATCTGCTCAAGTGGCTGACATCGCACTGGAACTGGGAAGCATCGTGTCGATTCCAACCGTCGAAATGGAAGCGGCAGCTATCGACATGAATCCTATCGTTGTCACCGCCAGCAAGCAACAACAGGATTTATCCGTGATTCCGCACAGCGTTTCGGTTTTGCCAGAAATTGAGCTGATTGATCGAACGCCGCTGCGTCTGGATAACGCGCTGGAGAGCATCGCCGGCGTTCATTTTATCGAGAATCATATCAATATCAGAGGCTCATCGGGTTACACCAGGGGAGTCGGCTCGCGTGTGCTTCTTGTTGTGGATGAAGTGCCCATGATGAACAGTGACAACAATGAAATCAACTGGAATATCCTTCCGGTTATGGACATCGAGCGGATTGAAGTCATTAAAGGAACGGGCTCTGCGCTGTATGGCTCTAATGCATTGGGCGGCGTGGTCAATGTTATCACCAAATCGCCGACAGAGGTTGGGCGAGTGAAGGTTCGTACCTTGAATGCCGTCTATACCAACCCGCGTTATGATGAATGGCAATGGACGAATCGCACGCTGAATTACTCCAGAAATGATATGAGCTACAGCAAAAGTTTTGGGGGACTGGGAATCAACCTGGCATTGGGTTATCATCGTTCCACGGGCTATCGTACCGATAATGATTTTTACCGGCTCAATACCAGCGCTAAGCTGATCTATAGCTTTCCCGATGCGTCAAAACTGACATTTTATGGCGGCTACAGCTATGAGAACCGCAGCGAATTCATCGAGTGGCAGGACCAGCATAATCCACTGTTAGCCTCACCATTTTATAGCGGAGCGAAACTGCGTTTGAATTTTTATGATACCTATTTGCATTACCAGCGACAGATCAATGCCAGGATGGGATTCAAGATTCGTGCTTCATTTATCAGCTCGTTAGTAGGCGATCAATACAATCGCAGCAATGATTATTTTCCAGCCGAAGGGATCGGCGCCGAGACAAAATTCGATTGGATGCCCCATCACTCGCATAATATAACTTTTGGGACAGAATATAAAGTGGATGGCGGACACTCGAAATATATCGGCAATCACCAGGGTTTTTCTATTGCACCTTATATTCAGGATCAATGGCAGTTGCATAGAAATATGACTGTGACGCTCGGATTGCGCTACGATGACTATCAGGTGATCAACTCGAATTATCGGGAGAATCATTTGAATCCAAAATTTGGAATTAATTTCACACCTTATGCAGGAACGATTTTTCGTTTCTCCGGCGGAAGCGGCTTTCGTGCCGCTTCAATTACCGAGCGATTTATCGATTTTAAATACAAATTATTTGCGGCAGTGCCGAACGAAGATCTGAAAGCGGAAACTGTCTGGTCGTTTGACCTGGGGCTGCGTCAGGAAATTACCAATAACTGGTGGATTGATGCGGCTGTTTTTCATAATGATTACTATAATTATATTGAGCCCGTCGAAGAAATTCTGGATGATTTTAGCTTGCAAGTTCAATTTCAAAATGTCATCCGTGCTCGAATTCGGGGAATTGAAATCGCAACCAAGGGAAGCTGGCTCCAGGATCATCTTGGATTTCAGGCAAATTTCACGTACATGGATGCGAAAGACCTTCATACCAATAAGCCATTGACATATCGACCGGAAATTTTAGCATTTTTCGTTCCATCAGTCAAGATTGACCCGGTTGAAGTCCAGGCTGAATACCGCTATGCCAGCAGAATTGATTCAGTGATGCTGTACAGTTACGATAATCGCGTTGCTCAAAAGATCTGGACATTCAGAGCTTATTTGAGACTCAGACCTTTTACGGCGATTCTTGCTTTGAATAATGCTTTCAATTATGCTTATGTACAATTGGAACGAAATATGCGGGAAATCAGGAATGTATCGCTGACGTTCATGTATGAATTCTAATTCAATTTATTGAAAGAACACGCTATCCAATAAAAAATGACCTCAATGTTCTTCGAGCATTGAGGTCATTTTTTTAAAAAAGGGATTCTTGAAAGTCAGCAAATTTTTCTGGTGCACTATTTATCTGTATCGGAATTTCAAAGTTAGTATCAAAAATACTATGAAAAAATCCTTACAAGGAGCAACGGAGTAACCAGAGACTCTCGGAGATTTTTTGGGAGGGATTATCTTGCTCTGATAAAACTGCGTTTAAACTCTGCTGACTCCGTTTCTCATTGTAAGGGAATTTCTTCATTAATCAATGCTCCAAAAAAATGGTGCATCTTTGATTTGCGAAGCTGTGTTCTAATTGACATTATGAAGTATTTTGGCAGTAGCAAAGCCGAAACAATATGCGACCTGTATTTGGCTATAAGCTCCAGTTCAATCCTAAAGAAACTGCAATATCTTCAAAGCCATTTTTTACAGAATAATCCTGACGAGAAAAGCCGTACTTTTTTTCGTTGGTTATTTCACCCGCTTCAACGTCCTGCTGCAAAATATCCTGGGTTAAATTCATTAAGCTCCACCCGATTTTCGAAACTTCAAGTGAGGCAGACACCCTGGGATTGATATTCATTTCCAGCCCCATGATGAAAAACTGCGCGCCGCCAGCAAGCGTCACCTGTGGATTGACATATTCTTCCTCGACAATTTTTGCTTCGGTTTTTGAGTTCAGTTGCTGGAATTTTCCTTCAGCCTGGTAATTATAGACGTAATATCCGAATCCGACTCCGAAATGGAAGAACAGGTTTGCGCGGGC
>JALOPY010000459.1 GCA_025453735.1 bacterium
TCGGCAGAAAATAATAATTGGATTGGTGGCGGGCAGCATGATTGGTTTTATTATCGGTTGCATCGGGCATGGCGGCGGATCGTTTGTGGTGCCCACATTATTAGTTCTTGGGTTTGCCCCGAAAAACGCAGCGGCGACATCTTCGTTTATCTGCGCTTTTTCTTCACTTACCGGTTTTTTAACTCATGCCAGTCAGGCGCAGGTAAATTGGAGTTTGTATTTGTCTGGTGTTATCGCTGCTGTAATCGGCGCTCAGCTCGGCTCCCGATTCATGGCAGCCAGGATGAAAAACGAAACATTGAAACGACTTTTTGCAATTGTACTATTTTTAATCGGGATGCAACTTATTATCAAACTCCTGTAGAACAAATTGCCAAGTTGTCCTACAGTCAACGGAAAGGAACAAAAACATGACTATCAAAATCCTCGGATCAGGCTGCGCGAATTGTGAAAAACTGGAATCGCTTGCCAAACAGGCAGTCTCCGAATTAGGCATTCAGGCAACTTTTGAAAAGGTAAAAGATATCGATAAAATTTTGGACTATGGCATTGCCCGAACGCCTGGATTGGTAATCGATGAAGTGGTCAAATCGTCGGGCAGGATTCCTACAGTCGAGCAGATCAAAACCTTTATTCAAGAATCGATGTAAAAGCGAAAAGGAAATTTGAATATGAAAAAAATTTATCCATCGTTACTATTGGGTCTGTGGATTTTATTTGTATTTAGCTGTGACAAAAATGATGCCCAGACCAAAACTAATTCGCCAAAACAAAATACCAAAGCCGCTCAAAATGATTCGGTGAAAATAGATTCGACGAAACAAGACACGACGAAAACAAAGACGCCCCAAGTCACTTTTATCGAGTTGGGATCGGTCAATTGCATCCCCTGCAAAGCCATGCAGCCGATCATGAAAGCCGTTGAAGAAGATTATGGCGATCAAATTGAAATTGTATTTTATGATGTAAGGCAAGATCCAGCGCCTGCCAGACAATATCGCATTCGACTGATTCCCACCCAGGTCTTTTTAGATGAGTCGGGCAATGAATTCTTTCGCCACGAGGGAATTCTTCCCAAAGAAAATATCGATAGTTTGCTGATCAAGCAAGGATTGAAAATAAAAACAAAAACTGAACCGAAAAAAATATAAGGGGGCTAAATGCTGACGAATCTGTTTACCTGGCTGACCAATGCTGTTCAGGGTCAGCCGTACATCGCTATATTAGCTGCTTTTCTCTGGGGCATTTTGAGCATCCTGCTCAGCCCCTGTCACCTGTCCAGTATTCCGCTGATCATCGGCTTTATCGATAAGCAGGGACGGGGCTCGGTGAAGCGGGCGTTCTGGCTGTCGTTGTTATTTGCAGCAGGGATTTTGGTGACGATTGCTGCGATCGGGGCTATCACTGCTTCGTTGGGCAGGCTAATGGGTGATGTTGGAAACGTCGGAAATTATTTGGTAGCAGGCGTCTTTTTCCTGGTCGTCGGAAATTATTTGGTAGCAGGCGTCTTTTTCCTGGTCGGTTTGTACCTGCTGGACATCATTGCCGCACCATGGACTGGCGCCACCGGGACGAATATGAGACAAAAGGGATTGGCTGCAGCGTTTCTGCTGGGCTTGATTTTTGGCATTGGTCTGGGACCCTGCACTTTTGCTTACATGGCGCCGATGCTCGGCGTGGCGTTTCAGGTTGCCGCCACCCGATTGCTGTTTGCCATCACGCTATTTGCGGCGTTTGGCCTGGGTCATTGCTCCGTCATCGTGCTGGCAGGCACACTGACTGAAAAAGTTCAGCAGTATTTAAATTGGACCGAAAAAACCAGAAGTGCGATTATTGTCCGTCGCATCTGCGGTGTGCTGGTGATCCTGGGCGGGCTTTATTTGATTTTAAAATAAAAAGAATCTTTCACCGCAAAGCCGCAGAGGCGCAAAGATTAAAACACTTAATTTCTCTGCGTCTCAGCGTCTTTGCGGTGAAATAACTTTCAGGAGATGAAATGAAAGATCGAACCAAATTAACCATCATCATCACGACATTCTTAGTCGCCTATTTTATTCCTTTCAATAAAGTCAATGTTCAAAAAGCGCTGTTGGAAGCTTTTTTCATGCTGCAGGATTATGCCCGCGAGCATGTGTTATTCTGTCTCGTGCCAGCATTCTTCATTGCGGGTGCCATTTCGGTTTTTGTGAATCAGGCGGCAGTGATGAAATACTTTGGCGCCCAAGCAAAGAAAATTCTATCATACAGTGTCGCATCGGTTTCAGGGACGATCCTGGCGGTCTGCTCGTGCACGGTGCTACCGCTATTTGCAGGAATTTACAAGCGAGGCGCTGGGATCGGTCCTGCCACGGCGTTTCTCTACTCAGGTCCAGCCATCAATGTATTAGCGATCATTTTAACCGCACGAGTTTTGGGACCCGAGCTGGGAATCGCTCGTGCCATTGGCGCAATTGTATTTTCCGTGATCATCGGATTGGCGATGGCATTCATCTATCGCAAAGAAGAAAAGGAACGTAACGAAAAAGCGATCAATTTCGCCCAGGGCATGGAAGAAGCCATGCGTCCCTTATGGAAAAACAGCCTCTACTTTTTGACACTGGTATTGATCCTTATCTTCGCTGCCTGGGGTAAGCCTGCCCAACCAGTGGGATTCTGGAATTTCATTTTTCAGATTAAATGGTACATCACCATCGTGCTGCTCGCGCTGCTGGGCTGGCAACTGTGGCGCTGGTTTCAAAAAGATGAATTGAGCCAATGGGTGAGTCAGACCTGGTTTTTCGCCTGGCAAATTTTGCCACTGCTATTTGCTGGCGTGTTAGTCGCCGGTTTTCTAATGGGTCGCCCCAATACCGATGCAGGCATCATTCCTTCCAGTTGGGTTCAAACAGCCGTCGGTGGAAATTCAATATGGGCAAATCTGTTCGCTTCCATCTCGGGAGCGCTGATGTATTTCGCAACATTGACCGAAGTCCCAATCCTGCAGGGCTTGATCGGCAGCGGCATGGGCAAAGGACCTGCGCTAGCGCTGCTATTGGCGGGACCTGCATTAAGCTTGCCCAGTATGCTGGTGATTCGTGGCGTGATGGGAACGAAAAAGACGTTGACGTATATTACTCTCGTGGTGATCATGGCGACGGTGACGGGGATGGTGTTTGGGGGGATATTTTGATAGATCGGCTTTTTCATTCAATTGAAATCGATTCCTTTGCTGACGCTATCGCTCCAGGAGATCGCATCAGTTATAGTCATCACTCGATTTTGCACTCCATTTATTAAGCAGCAATACTTCTTGTCTCATTGCCTCGCAATCCTATTCCCATCCTTTAAATACTATTTGACATTTACAAAAATTTTCATATATTTAGAGGCTAGATAATTTGAAGAAGGAAATCTGAGTTGAACATTATTATCATCGGCGCGGGCGATATTGGCTATCATTTAGCGAAAATGCTGTCGTATGAAAAGCATGATATCATGTTGATCGAAAAAGAGCAGGACAGGTACACCCGTGCGTCGGAAACGCTGGATGCCCGTGTTATTCATGGCAGCGGCACCAGCTTTACGCTGTTGGAAAGCGCAGGTGTTGAAAAAGCTGATTTGGTGGTGGCGGTCACCGATTCGGATGAAACGAATTTGCTCGCCGCGATTGCCGCCAAACAGTATGGCGTGGAACGAACTGTCGCTCGGGTCAAAAACAGGGAATTTCTCCGCACCGATGCGCCAATCAATGCCCAAAAATTTAATATCGATCTGATCATTCACCCTGAATCCGTAGCAGCCCAGGGCGCGGTCCGCCTGTTGCGGCAGGGTGCGGCAACCGATTTTATCGAGTTTGCCAAAGGAAAAATTATCGTGATGGGCATTCAATTGGATCGAGATAATCCAATTCTAAATATTCCGCTGAGTGAATTGTCCAAACGGTATCCTGAATTTATTTTTCGGGTGATTGCGATTCATCGAAAAGATACCACCAAAATTCCACGGGGCAACGATTTCCTGATTCATAATGACCGAATCTTTGTGATCGTGGCTCGGGAAAATGTCCAGGATGTCGTGCGTATCACGGGCAAGGAAGATGTTAAAATCGAGGATGTGATGATTTTGGGCGGCGGACAAACTGGATATATCATTGCACATGAATTGGAAAAAGAATACAATGTCAAAATCATCGAGTCGAATGTGGAAAAGTCCTACGACCTGGCAGAAAAGCTGAAGCGGGCGCTGGTGATCAAGGGCGATGGACTGGACCTGGATTTGCTGGCGATGGAGGGAATTGTTGACATGGACGCGTTCATTGCAGTCACAGGCGATGACGAAACCAATATCGTCTCCTGTTTAATGGCAAAGCATTTGAAGGTGCCCAGGATCATCGCATTGATCAACAGGACCGATTACTGGTCTATCATTCCCACCATCGGGATTAATGCCTATGTCTCCAAGCAATTGCTCACTGTGAATAGCATTTTAAAATTCATCCGCCGTGGCGCCATTGTGAATGTGGCTTCCATTCCAGGCATTGCCGCTGAAGTAATTGAATTGATTCCTAAAAAAGCCTCAAAGATCACCCGAAAGCCGCTGCGGGAAATTGGTTTCCCCAGCAGCGCTATCGTTGGCGCCGTGATGCGGGATGATCAGGTATTTATTCCCGTCGGTGATACGCAAGTAAAAGCAGGCGATAAAGTGGTGCTGGTTTCTTTGCCTGCCGATATTCATGAAGTTGAGGAGTTTTTTAATTGAAACAGCGGGAGTGCATTCCCTTTATGGAATGCAATTCTGCGGTGCATAAAGGCACCGCACTCCGAGGATTTTAAATTATATTGCCATGATAAACTTCCGTGCAGTTATCCATATTCTCAGTGCTCTGCTTATCTTCTTAGGCGTCTCGTTAATCGTTCCCACGCTGATCGCTCTCTACTATCGAGAAGGTGATTCCCATGCCTTTATCGTCACCATTGCTATTGCCTGGATCATGGGCATTATCGGTTTTTTGAGCAGCAAATCAAAAGGCGAAT
>JALOPY010000460.1 GCA_025453735.1 bacterium
TTATGCTTGCAAAAAAGCCTTTTTACAATTATATTTAGTTGAGCATTCAGGTTAGGGGGTGAGATAAAATAAGTTGCTCAATTTGACTGCATAAGTTTTTATTTCTAAACATTGAAAAAATCCAAAATGTCAAAAATATTTTATCTCACCACCTGAATGACTTTTCTGAGGGAGGAGCGTCATTCTTGCGATATGCAATTATTTCTGATATTCACAGCAATCTCGAAGCCTTGCAATCTGTGTTGCAGCAGATTGAATTGGAACGAATTGATAAAATTTTCTGTCTCGGGGACATCGTTGGCTATGGTCCTCATCCGAGTGAATGTTTAGCGCTGGTACAGCAGCATTGCGAAATTATAATTACGGGGAATCACGATTTTGCCTGTATTGAAAGCGCAGAATTATATTATTTTAACCAGTATGCAAAGACCGCGATCGAATGGACAGTGAGGCAATTATCAGATCAAGAATTGCTCTTTTTAAAGAATCTTCCACTTGATGGTAAACGCGATGATATTTATCTGGTACATTCAAACGTAATCGAGCCTCGTTCCTGGGATTATATTCTATCCATTGATGATGCGATTGATAATTTTCCCAGCTTCACGGAAAAAATTTGTTTTATCGGGCATTCGCATCATCCGGAAATTTTCCTGCAGAATTCGGCAGGCAATCATTCAAGATATAATTACAAGCTCGATCCAAAAATAAAAATTGAACACGATAATCGCTATATCATAAATATTGGCAGTGTTGGTCAGCCACGGGATGGAAATCCGGACGCCGCATTTGGCATTCTCGACCTGGAGCACCAGGTTTATGAGCTGAAACGTGTCCGGTATAACATCAAGAAAACGTTTCAGGACATGACGGCTGCAGGGCTGCCGCAATTTTTAGCAGATCGATTATTCATGGGAAGATAGCGCTTTTGTAACGAAAGATCCTTAACCACGGAGAGCAACGACAATGAATTTGGGACACGGAGGTAACGGTCAATCAATCGTCCTTACGGGCGAAATGTACAAGGAAATTTCAGAGATTTTGTCTGAATTAGCCTCGAAGACCCGGGCGCGTACCATCATTTTTTCCGATATGAACGGACACGCCATTACCCAGCGAGGCGTGACAGGAGAAATCGATATTTCTGCCATGTCCGCGCTGGCTGCCGGAGGGTTTTCCGCGACAGCGGAAATCGCAAAGATTATCGGCGAAAAAAAACAGTTCAAATACATCTTTCATGAGGGTGAAAATAGCAACGTTTATTTTTCAAATGTAGGGGATAATTTTCTGCTCGTCCTCATTTTCAGCTCAGAAACAGCACTTGGTATGATTCGCATTTATACAAAACGAGCGATCGACGCCTTGACCGAATTGCTATCCAGCGCCAATGAGGAAGAAAAGAAAGCTTCGCAATTCGTAAATTTTGACTTCAACAAATATCTCAACGAAGAATTGGATAAAGCGTTTAATTTTTAGGACAGTGAATTAATTAAGTTATTCATTTGATAAAGCAATCTTGCCTTTCTATGAGAAAAGTTCATTTGCAAGTGGGACAGTTATTTAATTCACGTCCCTTAAGTTGCCATTAATTCATTATTACCGGATGTCCCCACATTTGACGTGCTGTATCTCTTATGTTTATAAATTGGGCTCAACAAGAAATAACGTTAAAGATTGTTTATTATGGTCCCGGCTTAAGTGGAAAAACAACAAACCTTCGATATATTTACAGTCATATCGACGCTTCTAAGCGGGGTGAATTGATCACCTTGAACACCAAAGAAGATCGGACCTTGTTTTTTGATTTCCTCCAGCTTGAAGTCGGTAAAATTCTGGGTAAGAAACCTCGCTTTAATCTCTATACTGTACCCGGTCAGGTCTATTATGCCCATAGCCGACGGATAATTTTATCAGGTGTCGATGGAATTGTTTTCGTGGCTGACTCGCAACGCGAACGCATGGAGGATAATCTAAACACGCTTCTGGATTTGGAGCAGAATCTAATTACCATGGGCAGGACCTTGCAAGACATGCCCCTGGTGCTACAATTCAATAAAAGCGATTTGCCTAATAGCGCGAATTTCGAGCTGCTCCAGCAGCGATTAAATTTTTATCGTGTTCCACACTTTAACAGTGTTGCAACGACGGGTATTGGCGTCTTTGAAACATTAAAAATGATTATTAACCAGGTTGTAAATCATATTCAATCTCATGCTTAAATAAGGATAGACGTAGATATGAAAAAGGATGTAGCTCCTCCCCAGGAACGAATTGAAAGCTTTATGAAAGAAGTTATTGCGCTCGGCAACTATGAGATGGCTTACCTGCTTTCGGAAGAAGGTTTGCCGTTAGCCCAGAGCAAAACGGCTGAAGTGATCCCTGAAGATCGTCTGGTTGAAATGTCGATCATTTTTCAACAGATTCAGCAGATGGCGGATGTGATGGCGGGAATTTCCGAGATCAAGGAGCTTACGCTTGAAGGAACCAATAAAACCAAAATTGCGTTTCGATTTTTTAAAGCCTTTGATCAATCGGTGATCCTCGCCCTGATCATTCCGGAAAAGAAAGCCTATCGCGGCTTGACCAATAAACTGGTGCGATTAATTAAAAAAGTTTCAAGTTAAAAAGAACATTGCTTTGCAACTGTGTAAAAAAATACTTAACACTAAGACACTAAGCAGGCACGAAGTCCACTAATAAAGAACAAAATCAGAAAATGTTGGCGTAATTTTTTGCAGGGATTTTAAGCCTTGCGAAGGTTCAGAAGCTTCGCAAGGGCTGATCGGGTTGAATCCGAAAACCGCATCTCTCAAATTTTTCGAGGATGCGGTTTTTTTATTTGATTGTCAAACTTAATTTTTGTATCTTTACGTCGCAATCATCAAGGCACGAGGCAGTTTTTTTTCGAACTGTAATCTGATCAGTGAAACTCGAACCACCAGTTGACGTGGAGACTATGGAACAAACTCAAAAACCCAGGCTGGCTGCAACTATTTCCTGGATCATTTATGATTTCGCCAATACCATCTACTCGATGAATGTCGTCAGCATGTATTTTTCGACCTGGATTGTTGTGGATTTGGCGCTGGGCGATCAATTTGTGAGCATCCCCAATGCCCTTTCGGTGTTCTTCGTCGCGATCACGATGCCAATTTTAGGTGAAATTTCTGATCGTTTCCATCGCAAAATGCCCTTCCTGGTTGTCTATACGTTAGCTTGCATTTTCTTTACCGCGATGATCGGCGTGGCAGGATATGCGTTTTCAGGCCAGAGGATGATGATTACTTATGTCATCATCGCATTCATCTTTGCCAACTATTCCTATCAGGGCGGTTTGGTTTTCTACAATGCCATGCTGCCGGTTGTGAGTTCCGAAAGAAGCATGGGCAGGGTGTCAGGGTATGGCGTTGCATTGGGTTACCTGGGATCGATTTTGGGATTGATCCTGGTGCTGCCCTTTGTGGAAGGCTCAATTTATGGTTTGAAAATACCGTTTATTCATGGCGGAGGAAGCATGGCGGCATTCATCCCGACTTCCGTGCTATTTTTGATTTTTACCTTGCCGACATTTTTCTTCGTTAAAGATCCCC
>JALOPY010000461.1 GCA_025453735.1 bacterium
CGTTTCGATCCCACAACCTTCCGCAAGCCGATTTCTTTGGCTCTCCTTTCAGAACGAGCGGTCGCAAGATTCATATAATTGATACAGGCGATTAAAAGAATGATGACGGCGATCGTCGAGAAAATATAAACATACCGCATGAATCCCACGCTTCCGTCAACATTGAACAAGCGTATCTGTTCAAGCGGTTGTAAAAATATGTGTGCAGCGGTATCTCCAAAATAGGGATCATTTTTAATGATCACATCATCGATTTTTTGATCAAGTACATTTGTCGCCACGCCGTCTTGAAGTTGCACATACGCGGCAAATCCGTAGGAATCCCATTTGTTCAAAAAGAAGCCTCGAGCCGTGTTCCTGACATGAATGAGTGGCAGCACCACCTCGAATTGGAGATGCGAATTTTGCGGAACATCTTCGATAACTCCTGTAACGATCACGGGATTTCCGTCAACCTGGATTGTTTTGTTGATTGGGTCTTCATTGCCAAAACACTTTCCTGCCATGGAATGGGTGAGGATTACGCTATTCGGATTTTCCAGAGCCGTATTTTTATCACCTCTTATAAAAGGAAAAGAAAAAATATCAAAAAAAGACGGGTCAGTCAGAATCAGGTCATCCGTGTAAAATGATTTTTCTCCAAACTTAATTATATTTCTGGAATTTCCAGTTAGCCAGTTATTGCAGACCGTGGTTGACATTTGTATTTCAGGGAAATTATTCTTGAGAAACGGGGCGACAGGAGCGGATGTTTGGGCGCCGTAAAATGTATTTCCCTCATTGATGAATTTCGCTGCTACCCTGAAAATGTTGTCTTTATTCTTGTGAAATCTATCATAACTCAGCTCATCCTGAACCCACAATAGAATAAAAATAGCACAGGCCATTCCAATAGCAAGTCCCGTGATGTTGATAAAAGAATAGCCTTTTTGTCTTGTCAGATTTCGAAAAGCGATTTTTAAGTAGTTTTTGAACATTTTGTTTCTCCTTGTTTGGCATAGCGCAAAGCGCATGGCGCATAGCTTTATCAGTGAAATGTGAAACGTCAAATGTGAGACGAGAAAAATATTTCGGGTGAATACGTCTGCCGTTTCACGTTTGACATTTCACGTTTGACGTCTCACGTAAAATATGCTATGCCCTTTGCTCTTTGCGCCATACGCCTATTCATACCGCAAACTCTCCACTGGATTCGCCAGCGCCGCTTTGATCGACTGATAACTTACTGTAACCAGAGCAATAATTAAAGCTAATGATGCTGATAAAATAAATATCCAGATTTCAATATTCACTCGATAGGCAAAATTTTGCAGCCATTTGTTCATGATGAACCATGCCAGGGGCCAGGCGACGATATTAGCAATGATTATCCAGATCAAAAATTCTTTCGACAATAGCAAAATGATTTTGCTGATCGAGGCGCCCAACACCTTTCGAATACCAATCTCTTTGGTTCGTTCTGCTGCAATAAATACGGATAAACCAAACAGCCCCAGGCAGGCGACGAAAATGGAAAAACATGAAAATATGATAAAGAGGTTCTGCATTTTCATTTCATTTGCATAAAGCTGATTCATACGATTATCCAGGAAACTGAATTCAAAAAGCTCACCAGGAAAAGCAGCTTCCCATTTTTGTTGAATAAAAGCCATGGTTCGTTTGATATTGCCAGGTTGAATTCTAACAGAAATGGCTCGAATATCATCGGGATCGAGTATCAAAGCCATCGGTTCAACTTTGGTGTGAAGCGATCGGTAATTGAAATCTTTTACCACTCCCACAATCTTGCCGACCCATGCTCCGAAAAAAGTTAAATTTTTGCCGATAGCTTCTTTGGGAGTCCAATTGAATCTTTGTGTAGCAGCTTCATTCAGCATTATAGTTCCAGTTGTATCGGAGCTAAGCTCTCTTGAAAAAATCCGTCCTGCTGCCAGATCCATGTGATAAGTGTCCACAAAATCATAATCTGTCATAAGAATAATCAAACTGACTGGTTCATTGACTCGTTCTCTGCTGGAAAAATTGGTATTACTGATAAATATCTCTCCAGGAAGGTCTGATGAAACGGCAAGCGATTGAATTTGAGAATGACGCAGCAATTCATTTCGGAAGCTCTCATAACTTTGGGCAACCTGTTGGCTTCTGACGGGGATGAGAATAACATTTTCTTTATCAAAACCCAGGGATTTGGTTTGTAAATATTCCATTTGTTTATAAACGGTTAGCGTTCCGATAATCAGTGTAATCGAAATAATAAATTGAACCATAACCATATTTCGTCGAAAGATCGACTTGCCGCTTCCCAACATGGGGCTGCTTTTTAAGATACCCGCAGCCTCAAATTTGGTGAGATAAAATGCGGGATACAGCCCAGCTAAGAATCCAACAACCAGCGTGATTCCAATCAGCATGATCAGGTTTTTAAACTGCAACAGCGAATTCATCGACAGGGTATCATCAAATATATCATTATATGCTGGAATAAAAAGTGAGACAAGTGCAATGGCGACGAATAGCGCAATTACAGCCAAAAGCACTGATTCTTGAATAAATTGCATTCTCAACTGGTTTTTGAAAGCACCGATGGTTTTTCGCAAGCCCACCTCTTTTGCCCTTTTATTAGCGCCAGCAGTGGACAGATTCATAAAATTGATGCAGGCAATGATGAGAATGAGAATAGAGATTGAAGAAAAAATATAAACCGAAGTCATGTTTCCACCCGCACCGATCTCCCAATTGGGACTGGGATACAAATGAATATCGGTAATCGGAAAAAGATGTACTTTCAATACTTCATGAATCCCCAGCCCCTGGCTGAGCAAATCCCCATAGAACGGTTCCAATCGTCGGCTCACAAAGGTCTTAAGTTTCTCTTCCAGATTATCTTTTGTTGTATTTTCTGCTGCCAGAATATAGGTAAACAAATAATTATCTCTCCAGTTGCTAAATTGTTCATCTGGATAGGACGAGATGGAAATAAGCATATCAAAATATATATGCGAATTTTGGGGGACTTTTTTCAAAATTCCTGTTATCTCAAAATTAACCTGCTCTCCTTCCCATTCAAAGCTGAGTGACTTACCGATAACATTATCTGTGCCTAAAAGTTTCAAAGCGTTATCCCGAGTTAAAACCACTGACCTCGGCTTCATCAGGGCGGTACTTGCATCACCTTCTTCGAGACCAAAATCGAAAATTTCAAAGATAGCATTATCCACCGCAAACATGCCTTTTCTATGAACGAAATTGTTGTGATCTTTGATGGAAAATTCTCGACCCCAAAACCGCACGGCATTTTTGATTTCAGGAAAATCATCGATCAATGCCTGTTTGTAAGCGCCGCCTGTAATGGGCCATCGGCTGTAAGCATTATCCCGAAACAATTCTCGTTCGATGCGATAAATTCGATGGGCATTTTTATGAAAGCGGTCATAGCTTAATTCCCGCTGCACCCAAAGACTGATGATCGTACAGGTAGCGATTCCAATTGCCAGGCCAAACACATTTATAAATGAAAATAATTTGTGTCCTGTAAAATATCGAATGGCGATTTTTAGATAGTTTTTGAACATGATTTTCTCCC
>JALOPY010000462.1 GCA_025453735.1 bacterium
ATATGAATGCCACAATTGCGCATATCAAAAAAGTGACGCATGAATTTGCTCCAGATTTTCCGTTTCAATTTGCCTTTCTGGATGATACTTACCATCGGCTGTACGAGATTGAAAATCGGATGGAAAAAATCTATCAGGCATTTGCTGTTCTGGCAATTTTCATCTCCTGCCTGGGCTTATTGGGCCTGGCGTCATTCACCATCGAACAGCGCACCAAAGAGATCGGTATTCGCAAAGTGCTGGGGGCGTCAATGGCAGGCATCATTCAATTATTAACCAGAGAATTAATCCGATGGATTATCATCGCCAATATCATCGCTTTGCCGATTGCCTATTTTGCCATGAACGCCTGGCTACAGAATTTCGCCTATCGAATTACCATGGGTTGGTGGACATTTATTTTGGCGGGAATACTGGCGTTGGTGATTGCTTTGATCACTGTAAGCTTTCAGGAATCGCTAAAATACGAATAAAATATTTATATGGAGAATCATCCTATGCCGAACGTTAGCATCCAACTGCCAATGATCGAAGCGGATCAGTCCATTGAGGTCATGGTAACAGTCAATGGCAAGCAGAAAAGATACAATTATCGCATCGAAATATTTCCCTGGTCTGACTGCCGAGAAACAGTCAACAAGGCTGATTGTCTGCGACAGGTTATCGAGAACTATGACCAGCATTGGCAACTCATTCAAATCGGAGAAGCCACGCAAAATGATGTCACGCTGATGTTCAAACAGATCGCAAACTGAAATCTCGCTAAGGCAGGTCAATGCAAGACAGAGAACAATTCATCTGAAATCAGTTTCACGTCTCACGTTTGACGTTTCACATTTCACTGATGAAGCTATGCACCATGCGCTCTGCACGAAAAGAGGAGAAATGAAATGTTAAAAAACTACCTAAAAATCGCCCTTAGAAATATCCTTCGTCAAAAAGGATATTCCTTTATCAACATCATTGGACTGGCGTTAGGAATGGCGTGCTGCATCTTTCTGCTGTTGTGGATTCAGCATCAAATTAGTTTTGATAAGTTTCATAAAAATGCCGATAATTTATATCGTGTGGAAGTTGAAATTCCACAACCGCAGGGCAAAATTCGAGGCCCAAACACGCCATACCCTCTTGGTCCAGCAATTCAAGAAAATATTCCAGAAATAAAAAAGCTGGCTCGATGGCAGTCGCCGCCACGTCTTTTGATTCGCTATCGAGAAAATCAGTTTTATGAGCCACTGGCAAGAGCCGTAGATCCTGCTCTCTTGCAAATGTTTTCGTTTCCGCTAATCAAGGGGAATCGAGAAACTGCTTTAAAAGATCCTCATTCAATTGTGTTATCAGAAGCAATAGCCCATAAATATTTCGGAAATGACGATCCCATGGGAAAAATATTATCCATCACCAATCAATATTCATTTATGGTAACTGGCGTGATGAAAGATTTTCCCGATAACTCAACTTTGAGAGCAGAAATATTGATCCCATTTGATTTCCTGAAAGAGATCGGGTATTACGGTGAAAATTGGCTGAGCTGTAATTGCATGACATGGGTAGAATTGAATGATAACAGCCAGCAAGCTGCTGTCGGAAGGAAAATAACGGACTTGTATCTCAATCAGATTTTAAATCAGCAGTCCAATTTCACAGCCGAAGAAATGAAGAGCGCCACAGGAACAAATGCCTGGAATTTTGTACTGATGCCCTTGACAAATATAAACCTGTATGGCTTCAACGTCTTTGAAACTGGAAGTATCCAGACGGTTCGGATTTTCGTGATGCTTGCTGTTATGGTCTTGTTCATTGCTTGTATCAACTATATGAATCTTGCTACTGCAAAATCAGCAAGCAGGGCAAAAGAGATTGGTCTAAGGAAGGTTGTCGGCGCAAATAAGAAGCATATTATTGCACAAGTTTTTGGTGAATCCATTTTGTTAGCTTTCATAGCCATCATCATTGCTTTGATATTGGTGATACTCCTCCTTCCCGCTTTTAATGATTTAACGGGACGACAATTTTCTGAAATTTCATTATTAAAATCGAATTTTATCTTCATTATTTTATGCATTACTTTGCTCACTGGGATCATGTCAGGTAGTTATCCTGCATTATTTTTGTCGACTTTCCCCCCTACTAAAACATTAAAAGGTAATCTGAATTCGGGAACAAAGCGTGCATCTTTCCGCAAATCTTTTGTGGTGGTGCAGTTCAGTCTTTCAGTCATACTTATCATCGTGACATTAGTGGCCTATCATCAATTACAATTTATGCTGCATAAAAACCTCGGTTATAATAAAGAACATTTAGTTTATATCCCGTTGAGAAGTGGAACCCAGGATACTTATGCCTTGCTGAAAGAAGAATTATTGAAAAATCCAGCCGTTGTCAATGTCAGCGGAATCAACAATCGACCAACAAATATAGTTACTAATTGGAATGATGCGAGCTGGGAGGGGAAGGATCCAGAATTTGCTCCTGAGATTGTATATAATTTTATTGATCTTGATTTTATCGAAACAATGGGCATAGAAATAGTTGACGGGAGAGCATTTTCAAAATCATTTCCAGGCGATGTATCCCATGCTTTTTTAGTGAATGAAGAAATGGTTAAGCTGATGGGCACAACATCTGTTGTTGGAAAAAATTTCTCGTTTCTTCGAAGAACAGGAACAATCGTTGGTGTTATGAAGAACTTTCATCACTGCTCATTGGCAAGTAAAATTGAACCGCTGGTGTTCCTGTTAGCGCCGAATCCTTATCATCTCGTGGTTAGATTAGAAGCAGGGAATATCCCTGCCGCAATTGAGAATATTAAATCAGTATGGCAAAAAATAAATCAACAATATCCGTTTGTCTATTCGTTTCTTGATGAGGACTTTGCTGAAATGTATCAAGCCGATCGACAAATGAGTACCATATTCAGATATGCCGCCACATTAGCGATTGTGATTGCCTGTATCGGACTGTTTGCCCTCGCATCATTCACTTCGGAACGACGCACCAAAGAAATTGGCATCAGGAAAGTTCTGGGAGCTTCGGTGCCAAGCATTATCAACCTTCTCTCAAGAGAATTTATTATTTTAATAGCAATCTCAAATTTAATCGCCTGGCCGCTGGCATACTACGGGGCAAAAAAATGGCTGCAAAATTTTGCTTATCACATTGAATTGAGCTTGTTATTTTTTGTCATTGCAGGATTGTTGGTATTGTTCATTACAATCATGGTGGTCAGTTTTCAATCTTTGAAAGTTGCTGTTACGAATCCAGTGGAGTCGCTCAGGTATGAGTAATCGCATGGCGCATAGAGCAAAGTGCATAGCGGTAAATTACGTGAAACGTCAAACGTGAAACGTGAGACGCCAATTTTCTCGTCTCACATTTGACGTTTCACATTTCACTAATGAAGCTATGCACCATGCCCTCTGCGCTATGCAAATCAAGGAGAATAACATGTTAAAAAATTACCTGAAAATCGCCCTGCGAAATATCAATCGCTACAAAGGCTATTCGCTCTTAAACGTCATCGGACTGGCCATAACCAAGGTGCCCCAATTTGCTGGCATCATACGGTTTAGCACCGGCGGCCATAATCACGGCGCCGATTTTATAAACGTCTTCCTTGCCATTCGTTTTGATGGTAGCATCGTAGACACCGGGCTGACCATCAACTGTTACAAGCTCGGAATTCGTCAGGACTTTGATCTTCGGATTGGACAGCGCTTCTTTGATTTTGGTGAAGACCACCGGGATTTCCAGCTCCTGGTAGGGATAGGACCGGGGCGTCTGTTGATAGAGACCGGCACCCAAACCGCCAAGTTCGGCTTC
>JALOPY010000463.1 GCA_025453735.1 bacterium
TTATTTTTACATTGCTGACCGGACCGGTATCCAACACATGATGGAACCCAAAGACCGGCCACTGCAATCTATTGGGATCCCCATTAAAGTGGGGATTGACAAAGGTATTGTTGTAAATCTGGACATCCGAGCTGTTGAGCACCCACACGCCGTGATCACAATTGACAAATACATTGCCGACGCAAATCGCGCCTTTAGAAATTTCAAAGAAAAAGCCATTGTCGCTGGGCCAGGGCTGCTCGATGGAAAAATTACTGTCATTATTCCCCACGCCCTCGACCCAGTTATTCAGAAACCGACCATCGACATTGCCGACATCGTACCAGATGCCATTTGAATTGGGGAGATCGATCACCAGATTATCATTGCAGGTCACGCGGTAGCATTGATTGAAAATTTTCACTGCAGCCGGATAGTAGCCGGTGATATTCTCGATATTATTTCGGGTGAAGATATTCTTTTCCAGCAGCGCATCGTTCGAAGCGATGAGATAAATCCCTTCGGTGCTGGTATCGCTGACGCGACAATGGCGCATGGTAAAATGATCGCCCCGGAAATAGCCAGCGACGCGGGAGCAATAGGAAATCGTGCAATGCTCCAATGTCGTGCCCACGACTTCCTTGCCGTGATCAGCTTCATTGGACAAGCCTTCTGGCTCAGTACCTTCGATTTCCAGCGCGCGATAGGCATATTGGGTGAAGGTGATTCCCCGAATCGTGTACCCTTTCCGGTCTGATTTTTTTCCATGAACCTCCCTCGTGGTTCGCAAAAGTGCCACATCGAATGCCGTGATTTCTACCAATTTATCTGTCGGGTCGATGCCGATGTAAACCACACCAGCGTCATAATCGATATAAAAAGCATTTTCATCAACCTCGCCTTCCCATCCGACAGCTTGCAAGAATTTTCCATTCACAAAAACCATGTCATTGTTGAAACGATGGAGCGGCGTTTTTTTGCCCTCTCGATCTCTACGCCACCAATTAGCTGGTTTAGAAGGGAATAAACGAAGCCACGACGTGGTCCATAATCCGTTCCCAAGATTCTTCCATTCGGTCGCGATATAAGTTCCCTTGAGTATCGGTTGTTCATCAAGGTATGGCTGAATGATAACGCCCTGGTTCAATATCAAATTCCCAGTACGATAGGTCCCCCCTCTCATGATGATCGCATCCCCGGTTTTTACCAGTTCGATGGCTGCTTCCAGGGTTGTTGGCCTGGTTAGTGATTCACCTGTTTGTTCGGCCTGTCCGTCGGTGGCGACATAATATATTTTGCCCGCTCCCGTCGGCAACTTATACGTTTGCCGAATCGGACCATAGGGCCCGCCAGAGGGTTGCGCCACTGCGGTTATAAAACTCAACCCGAAACAAAAAAGCAGACAAAGGATCTGAAACCAAACCAGCTTTTTGATTGCCTCTACCACTGATTTCCGATGAGCTTTTAAAATATCACACCTTTTTTTAAAGGGACTTAATTTCATCATATCACCTTCTCTATATCGTTTATTAAAATCGAATGACTCTATATTTTTTTCTTGGATATTCCGATTCCATCGCTCAGAGCTGCGGACAGTTGCCACTATAGCTCGACCGATTCTTCTTGCTCGCCTGGATCACGCTATAGCCGATTCGAAGCGACAATAAAATGATGGAAAGGATTTGACTACACATTTTTATTTAAATATTCCACTGCCTCGTGCGGATTGGGTGAATAGAAATCCGCGCCAACACGAGTGCAAAATTCATGCGTGATCGGAGCGCCGCCAATGAGCACTTTTGTCTTCGGATATTTTTCTTTAATGGCTTTAACACTGTTTTCCATATTGCGCATCGTCGTCGTCAGCAAGGCGGAAAGCCCGATAAAGCAGTCCGGGTGCTGAACAATGGCATCAAGAAATTTATTGGTCGGCACATCCACGCCCAGATCGATGACCTCAAATCCGCCGCCCCGAATCATCATGGACACGAGATTTTTTCCGATGTCATGCAAATCGCCAGCCACGGTTCCGATGATAAATGTGCCTTTGTGTTTCACCTGGTCGGATTCGAGGAATGGCTTGATATGTTTCATCACCGCATTCATGGCTTCGCCAGAGATGATCAGATTGGTCACAAACGCTTTTCCTTCGCTGAACTCTTTGCCGACTCGATCCATTCCCACCATGCAGCCCTGTAATAGCACATCGGGTGCAACGCCATTTTTCAATGCTTCGGTGGTGATCTCATCCGCGCCGTCCTGATCTTTCATATCCGGTGGAAACCAGGCGGATCGGGATACTTTGCCTTTCGCCACGCACAGAGCAATTTTTTCAACAACATCTTGCATACTCTTTCTCCTTGGTCTGACATCAAAAATTCTATATGGGACTCAAAAATCACAATATTCAAGCATCAAATTACAAATAAATCGCAATGATCAAGAACCAAATTCAAAATCAAAACAGACAGGAGCTTTATTTTTTCATACTGATTCCATCGCTTTGAGCGATGGAATCAGTGCGTCGATAACAAGTATATTTTGGTCATTGAAATCTTGGTAATTGAAATTTATTTGGATTTTGTTATTTGGAGCTTGAATTTTTCTTAAATTTTTGTTTATAAATTTAAAGTACTATGTTCAATCCTGCTTCTTTGATAACCGTCGGCGTAATGCTTTCCCACATCACCGGCATCAGATGAATGCCGCGAACTCCTCTGATATTTTTCAGAGTTTGAATCATTTCAACCGCGATTTTTACGCCCTCCTCTTTGGGATCTTTTGCCTGTTTCATTTGATCGATATATTGATCATCGATACGAATACCCGGCACCTCTTCTTTCATATAGAGCAATGCTTTGGCCGATCGAATCGGCATGACGCCAGCCAGAATCGCCGCTTTTTCCTGCAGGCCCATTTCGACGACTCGATCCATCCATCGGGTAAAAAGCTCCAAATCAAATACCGGCTGGGTTTGAATGAACTGCGCTCCAGCTTTTATTTTTTTATACAGGCGAATGAGCCGCATTTCAAACGGCTCAGCAAAGGGATTGGCTGCGGCGCCGATAAGAAAGTCAGTCTTTTTTTTCATCTCAAGACCCGAAAGCAAAAAGCCTTGATTCATGTTAGCAACCGTGGCAACAAGCTGGATGGAATCCAGATCGAACACGCCTCTGGCTTCAGGTTGATCGCCAAATTTTTGATAGTCGCCGGTCAGGCAGAGCACGTTCCGAATGCCTAACGCGGCAGCGCCCAAAAGATCACTTTGAATCGCCAGGCGGTTGCGGTCGCGGCAGGTCATCTGGATGACTGGCTCGACTCCTTCATCCAATAAAATTTTGGCTGCCGTAATACTCGACAATCGAACGATAGCGGTCTGATTGTCGGTTACATTCACGGCATCGATATAGCTCTTGAAATATTTTGCTTTTTCACGGATCACTTCCCCATCGCAGCTTTGCGGCGGGCTAATTTCGCCGCACAGGATGAAATGATTCGATTCAATCTTCTCTTTCAATGTCATCAACGATCATATCCTTCACTTTTTTCCTATCATTTCGAACCAACCAGATGGGACCATCGATTCGCTT
>JALOPY010000464.1 GCA_025453735.1 bacterium
ATCTGAAATATTCTTTCGCCACCAAGACTCGAAGGCACAACGTGTTAAAAAACAATAGACAAAAATTGAATCCGAAAATCGAATACAAAAACTTTGTTTAAAAATCAATTTATTTCTATTTTTTTGGTTATTCGTGTCTTGATGTCTTAGTGGCAAGAATTCATGAATAATTCAGGCTAAAAGTTGAGATATGGAAAAAGTGAGGTGAGTTCAAAGTGGATTCATTTTATTTCATTCATCGTTGCCGTCCCAGAATTTTGCCCCGGCTTGCCATGTTTAATCGTATGCGCTGAAAACTTATTTTCATTGTTCCGCAAAAACGAGATCCTCAGGCTTGTATGATTTTTTGGTCAATCTTTCCAGGCATACAAAAATATAATAGAGCAGGACTCCGATTCCAAGAAAAGTATAAAAAGAGAGAAAGCGCCAGCCTGCGGTGATCAAGCCGATCGTATTCGCCGGAAGGAACGCGTAGAAAATAAAATAGAACGATGCTTCTGCGCCCCCTGTTGCGCCCGGGGTTGGAATGAATATCGATAGCACGAAAACGATCCACTGCAACACAAAAAACAGAATCGGTTCGGTATGAATGCCCAGGCTGGCGAGCAGTGCAGTGATAATAGAATAGCGGCAGGTCCATTGAATTCCGGTGAGCAGGGTCGTTGTTATAAACCGGATCTTCCCTTTTTTTCCGATGACTCGATATGCTGCTCGAAAATCCTTCCAGACAGCTTTTCCTTTTTTTTGCGCTTTCAAAATTAATGAAATTGTTTTGGCTGGATTGCTATTCATCTTTTCAGTTTGAATTTTTAACAATTTTCTAATCAAGAAGATAACAATCAGAATAAGACCAACAATGCCAAATACCCATGGCATAATGGAACTCAGCTTTGTAAAAAAATTCTTTAGAATTGGAAGCTGCCAGGCCGAAGCAAGGGTGAGCGCGATCGGAATAGAAAAAACGAAAAATGTCAAATCTTCCAGGCTGGTAATTGTGGCTAAGGTCAATGCCGCTCCTGGAGACATCTTCTTTTCAATAAGCAAGCTTGTTTTCACAGGAGCGCTTCCAACAGCCGAGGGAGTTATCGCCGCGCCAAATTCGCTGATCAAAATGATCTTAAAAACCTGCAAAAATGAAAGCCTGGTTTTCAAAAATTGAGTCCAGATGTACAACCTCGTCGCATTGGCAAACCAGGGAAGTAAAATTAGCAGGATCGCGATAAATAAATAGAACGATGAGAAATGCGTGATGGTTTGAAAAATAGTTTTATCGCGACTGCTAAAAGTTAATCCCAGGTTGATCAAAACACCAATCGGAATAATGAAAGCAAATTTTTTTATCAGCTTCGAGAAATTAGAAGTGGCAGAATTTGTTTTTATCACAGCGATATTTGACAAGCTCTATTCCTCAAATTAGAAAACAACGATCATTCCAATCTTCACGCTGATAAGCCCTAAGATCATTCCCACGAGGACATCAGTTGGGTAGTGAACGCCGAGATACACTCGGGAGAAGCCCACAGTTGCTGCCCATAGAAAAAATGCGATAGCAAGCGTTGGGAGCAGCAAGCTCATCAGCGTTGCGAATAGAAAAGCTGCAGCCGTATGCCCCGAAGGAAAACTCATGCTTTTCGGAGGCGCGATGAGGTATTGGATTCCGCTGATTCTTAGAAACGGCCGTGACCGTTTGGTCAGCCGTTTTAGAATCGCATGAACCGGCAGCTCAATGGCAAATGCAATTAAACCTGCTAAGAGCACGTTGAGAATAAGCTCATTACGAATGAATAGTAATAGCACTCCGATTAGTCCATAGAGATAACCATCGCCGCTGCGAGATACCCAGTAAATGAGTTGATCAAACAGTCGTCTTCCATTCCAGGAATAAATTTTCAAACACAACGAGTTATCCCAATTTTCAATATTTTGAATAAAAGTCTGTATCATTTAGTGTTCTCCTTAAAATTGAGAGTGAAAATAACATCTTCAGTTTACAAAACGATTACATTAAAATTACAGTTCGCGTACATTTTCGTTTCCGTTCAAAATTTAATAATTTTGTCATTGATTGTACTTTAAAATTTAATTATGCCGTAACAAAACGGTAACGTACCTTCTCTAAATTTCCATGTTAATTAGCAACAGCAAAAATTCAATTGGAAAAAAATTATGAATTCATTTTCGCTGATGAAAAAAGTTGCTGTGGTTACCGGCGCGCTGGGCTTGATTGGCAAACATCATTGCGAAGCTCTGGCAGAAGCTGGAGCAAATGTAATTGCTTGCGATTTGGACTGGGCTGCCTGCCACGAATTTGCAAAAACCTTGTCCAGCGATTCTATTGGTTTGGAAATGGATGTCACCAGTCCCGACTCGATTAACTCAGTTCTCAAAATTATTCTTGACAAATTTGGGCATGTGGATGTTCTGGTAAACAATGCGGCGATCAACGATAAGTTTGAAACGCCAGCTCTGGCTGCTGAACAATCCAAATTTGAAAATTATCCGCTTGAAATGTGGCAGAAATCCCTGGACATCAATGTCACTGGAATTTTTCTTTGTTCTCAAATCATCGGAATGCAAATGGCGAAACAGCGGAGCGGCAGCATTATCAATGTTGCCTCCACCTACGGGATTGTGGCGCCAGATCAATCGCTGTATTGCAATCCCCAGGGAGAGCAGTTGTTCTACAAATCGCCAGCTTATCCCACGACGAAAGGCGCGGTGATTTCATTTACGCGGTTTTTAGCCGCATACTGGGGGAATCTGGGCGTGCGAGTGAATACGCTTTCGCCAGGCGGTGTCGAAAACGGCCAGGATGACTATTTCATTTCTAACTATTCCAGAAAAACACCTCTCGGTCGAATGGCAGCTCCAACGGATTACAAAGGCGCCATTATTTTTCTTGCAAGCGATGCATCGCGCTACATGACGGGAGCAAATTTAGTCGTAGATGGAGGATGGACAGCATGGTAATACCAACTGAAGATTCTAACACCGTCAGGGGAAAAGCAAAAAAAATCAAGCTGATGCTTACGGATTGTGATGGCGTGCTGACCGATGGCGGCGTTTATTATTCCGATCGCGGCGAAGAGATGAAACGCTTTAATATCCGGGATGGCATGGGAGTCGCCCGGCTTCGAGCACTGGCAAAAATCGATGTCGGAATAATTACCGGCGAGCTATCAGGATCCATTGCAAAACGAGCAGAGAAATTAGAGATTACCGAGCTTCATCTGGGAGCAAAAGACAAAATTGCAATACTCGAAGAGATCAGGCAACGCAGAAATCTGAAATTGGAAGAAATTGCCTACATTGGCGACGACACAAATGATGTCGCTGTGATGAAAATTGTAGGACTTTCTGCATGTCCAGCCGATGCGTTACCTTTTGCAAAGGACGTTGCAGATTATATCTGCCGCAATAAAGGGGGCAATGGCGCATTCCGTGATTTTGCAGAATTTCTTATTGAAGCGAAAGATTCTTTTTAGAGCACTTTGTTCAGGGATTCATCTCGAAAATGCACCCTGTCAATGTCGGTTAGCGTGTCAAGTCAAATGATAATGTTACCAAG
>JALOPY010000465.1 GCA_025453735.1 bacterium
GGCGATCTCGCCGCAGAAGAATTATCTGAAATGGGAATGATCGCCGGGGACTTGAATCATTACCTCCCCGCTGCGATTCTGGATATTCTGGAAATGTAGAAGATTAGCATGGCGCATAGAGCATAGAGCAAAGCGCTGTGCGCTATGCTCAACAAACATCTGAGGACGGACAGCTATGAAAAATTTCAAAAACTTTTTTTGGTTTCAATTCCCGGCAATTGCCTGGGCTATCGCTATTTTTGTTCAATCATCATTGTCATATATTCAGACGCCAGATTTGGGATTTGATTTTCAGGATAAACTTGCCCATGCGGCGGAATATGCAATATTAGGAGTTTTTCTCAGACGCGCACTGGTTTTTCAAAACAATGAGTTTATCCAAAAGTATGCCAATCAACTGACAGTTGCACTCGGCGGTTTGTATGCTGTTTCAGATGAAATTCATCAGTCGTTTGTCCCGGGACGCAACGCTGACATTGGCGATGTGATCGCCGACGTCACTGGAATTTTTTTGGTGGTGGCTTTTTATTTTTGCCTGAAGCAAATTAACAAATGGAGAAGAAGGAAATCATTTTTGAGTACAGATCATCCAGTTTAATCGGTTGCGTGAAATTCAGGGATCAGCGAGAGAATTGAGTTTGTTGACGTGCATGCGCGTTGGCATCTGTTAGTGATTCAGCTTGAGGACAACATTCTCCGTTGAAATTAGACTTGAAAGTCCCTAACAATAGCAGCGAGCTTAAGATAATTAAAAGGATGATTGGAGTAATTGTTTTTTTTGTCACGTGCGGCAACCGAAAAGGTGGACGCCAAAAAATGATCACCATTGCTAAACATATTAAAATGACGGTTGACACGAGCGTTTCCCTTTTTTTTTATTATTGGTGTTTACTTTCTGATTATAAGACACCTGAAACGACTAAAAGGTTGCCTTTTTTTTGAACAATATTTTCACTGGAGGAAAATAATTTGAAGCGCATTGCAAACATTTTTTTTTCATTCGTTCTGGTAAGTCTGCTATCTTATTCGCAAGCAGAAAGCCAGTGGGCACGATTTAATCCGCCTCGCGCCGTGATTGGCGGCTCCGCGGGATACTATCGGGTTTCATTTGAAAATTTCACCGATATTTATGATAGCCGATGGGACTATGATTATTCCAGCCAGATCAGTGTTCGGGTCTATCGCAGTAACTATGCCACTGTTCAGTACAGCCGCTTTAAAAAAACGGCGAACGTCGCTAATGAAAATTTATCCGGCGAGGCAGCATGGGATCAACGCTTCATCAACATCGGCATTCGCTGGTATTCGGACACGCAAAAACGCTGGCGCTTCTACTCCGGATTCGGATTTTCATTTGTGAACGTCAGGGAAAAAGCCGAATTCTCGGTGTTAGAGCCGGAAAGCATGAATGATGTATCAACCAGTGGCAGCGGATTTTACCTGGAAGTCGGAGCGGATTATATTTTCATCCCCCATGTCGGTTTGAATCTCGAGCTTGAAATCAGCTCTGCAGGAGAAGGCGGAACGCCGGGTTTCATGGGATCGAGCCTCGGCGGCTATGCGTTTTTAACTGGATTGAATTTTCATTTTTAAAACGTGAGACGTCAAATGTGAAAAGTGAAACGTGAGATGTGAAACGTGAAAAGTAAAAGCAATATTTATCTTTTCTCACGTTTGCCGTCTCACATTTGACATTTGACGTTTGACGTTTCACTTTCTTCGCAAATAACTCGTTATTCAAATAGAAGAGACAAATGACCGAACAAGAAATTCTGAAAAAAATTGGCAGCATCGCTGATCAGGATAAAATCGCAGTCTGGGCCGTTGGCGGTTTTGTCCGGGATCGCATTCTCAACAACGCAGTGAAGGATATCGACTTCGCGGTTGTTGGTGATGGACCTGGATTTGCCCGATCCGTTGCTAAAGAATTGGGAACACGAAATATCGTCATCTATCCAAAATTCGGTACGGCCCTGGTTGATTACCACGACTTTCGCCTGGAATTCGTCACCGCGAGAAGCGAAAGCTATCTCGAAGATTCCCGCAACCCAATCGTCACCCAGTCCGATCTGAATGCCGATCTGCTGCGCCGGGATTTCACGATCAACTGCATCGCGCTGGGATTGAATGAACATAATTTTGGCGTAATCTACGATCCGCTCGATGGACGAAAAGATCTTGCCGCCAAAATCATCCGCACGCCGCTCGATCCGGCCGTCACGTTCAAAGACGATCCGCTCCGCATCATGCGGGCGATTCGGTTTGCCACGCGATTGAGCTTCACGATCGAACAAAAAACATTCGGTGCCCTGAAAACAATGCGTGAGCGATTAAAAATCATCTCTCAGGAGCGCATCACCGATGAGCTAAAAAAGATCATCATGGCGTCTCGCCCCTCGATTGGATTTTATTTCCTCGATGACGCCGGCGTGCTGGAAATCATTTTTCCGGAATTTGTAGAGATGAAAGGCGTGGAGCAGCGGGAGGGCTATCACCACAAAGATGCGTTTCATCACACCCTGATGGTCGTCGATAATGTGGCAGAAGTCAGCGACAAATTCGATCTCCGCTTTGCCGCGCTGGTGCATGACATTGCCAAGCCCCAGACCAAGCGATTTGTCGAAGGCACGGGCTGGACGTTTCATGGGCATGACGAGATCGGAGCCCGGATGCTGCCAAAAATCTGCCAGCGATTGAAGCTGCCCAATGCCACGCTCGAATATGCGCAAAAGCTGACCCGCCTGCACCTGAGACCGATCCACCTTTCCGAGGAGGATGTCACCGATTCTGCCATGCGCCGGCTGCTGTTTCAGGCTGGCGAACATTTGGAAGAATTGTTGATGCTCTGCCGGGCCGACATCACCTCCGGCAATCCCCAGCGGGTGAAGCAGCATCTCGCCAATTTCGATTTCGTGGTGCAGCGCCTGCAGGAAGTCGAAGCCAAAGACCAGATGCGAACCTTTCAATCGCCAGTTCGCGGTGATGAAATCATGGCAGTCTGCAACATTCCACCGGGACCATTGGTCGGCAAACTGAAAACCATGATCGAGGAAGCCATCCTTGACGCCAAAATTTCGAATGAGCATGATGCTGCGTTTCGGTATTTGCTGCAAATCAAAGATGAAGTGATCAGTAATCAGTAATTGGAGTTAATCCCTGACTGCGGCAGGCAGGCGGAAGGATTTGATTCGTTGTCAAGGAGTGATGGAGTATTGGAGTGCTGGTGTTTGTGTTTCACTACTCCATTACTCCTTTTGTCTCATGTTATAGTGACTGATTCCATCGCTCTGAGCGATGGAATCAGTTTAAAAATTCAGGAAGAAAGGAACTTCTATGTCCCCAGATTCTACTTCATTTATTTTTAAAGCTCTAAATAATCCAGATACACGCTGGGACTTCATCGCAGTTATTCTGGCTGTCATCGCTTTGTTGATTACCATCAGTCCAAAAATATGTCGCTGGCTGCGGAATTATCTTGACCGTCGCTCGTTGAAAAAGCGATTGGGCGCGGAGCTTTATACCCAGCAAGATATCTTGCGTGCCACCAAATATTACATCAAGCC
>JALOPY010000466.1 GCA_025453735.1 bacterium
ATTTTATCAATCCTCACAGGAAAAATTTAAGCAGCAAGCAATTCGATCGATCGGATCGCATGACTGCAAAGAAAAGATTGTGGAGTTTTCTAAAAATGTGCTCCACGGAAAACAGTCACTACCATTGAAAGCAGAGGCGATTTCATTCGCAGGAAAATCGAATACAACCAATGGATTGCAATTATTGATATCAACAGCCATTAGATCGAAGAATATCTTGTTGAGAAAGAAGGCATTATTTGCTCTCAGCCAGCTTAGCAATGACAAAGCCCAGCTAGTTATAGCGACCATCGCTCAAAAAGAAAAAAATATTGAAGTCAGAAAAGAAGCAATTTTTTGGCTGGCTCAGGTGGCGAACTTGAAGTCTGTCAAAGTTCTTAATGACATCATGCAAAACGAGACCGATCCTGGAATCCGAGAATATACACTTTTTGCCATCAGTCAGTTGCCCGGAAGTCAATCAAAGCCATTGCTCACAACGGTTGCATTGAATGATCCAATGTGGCGTATCCGAAAAAAGGCTCGCTTGATTTTAAAACATTCGGAAGATGAAAGATTTATGAATTTTTTTGATGAGCTCGTCAGGAGCAGTGATTCGCCGAATTAAACAGCCATCTAATATTTTGGTTATGAATTGCTTTGGGTGAGTTGTTGAGATGGGGCAAATATTTTTTTAAATCGAAAAAAAAGGGCGAAGTGACTCGCCCTTTTTTAAAAATCGGTTACTTTTTTGGGGTAGTTTTTGCTTCCGACAATTTTTGTTTTGATCTACTGATTTGCTGATTCGAATATTTCAGCTTGTCATTGTACTTTGAGATTTTTTTTGCAACACGCTTTTTCATTATTTCACTCTCCCTTAAAAATCCTTATCATCAAATTTAATTTCCGGATAGTTTCTCATTTTTTTCTTAAAGATATTCTTAATTTCATTTAAACGAGCGTCTGATTTGGCTTCAAAACGAAGCACCAGCACCGGTTGAGTGTTGGAGGCGCGAACCAATCCCCAGCCATCACCGAATAAAACCCGCGCACCGTCAATATCAATGGTTTCATATACGCTTTTAAATTCCCGCGCCAGATCGGCTACCACATCAAATTTTGAGTCGTCAGAGCAGTCCACCCTGATTTCCGGAGTGCTGATAAAGTAAGGAATATCATCCATTAGCTCTGATAATTTTTTGCCGGATTTGGTGACGATTTGCAGCAGCCTCCCTGACGCGTAAATTGCATCATCAAAGCCAAAATAATCATCGCCGAAAAAGATATGCCCGGACATCTCACCAGCAAATGGGGAATGCTCTTCTTTCATTTTTGCTTTTAGTAACGAATGTCCGGTTTTCCACATCAACGGCTTTCCGCCATGTTTTTGGATATATTCTGGCAGTGCCTGAGAGCATTTAACGTCGAAAACAATACTCGCGCCTGGCTTGCGCTCCAATACATCGCGACTAAATAGCGCGATCAACCGGTCGGCAAAAATTTGTCTTCCCTTATCATCAATGGTTCCGATACGATCGCTATCTCCGTCGTAGCCAATTCCCAAGTCTGCTTTTTCTTTTAAGACGGTCTTTTGCAAATCGACAACGTATTTGGGGACTGTGGGATCGGGAAGGTGATTGGGAAATCTGCCATCAGGCTCACAATAGAGACGAATGACTTCACAGCCCAAATCTTCCCACAACTTCGGCGCAATGACTCCAGCAGTGCCGTTTCCGGCATCGATAACTATTTTCAGTTTGCGTGTTAATTTAATTTTCGATTTGATTGTTTTAATGTATTCCGGGACAAGGTTTTGTTGCTCAACTTTTCCCTTTCCCTGAACGAAGTCATTGTCATCGATAATTTTCTTCAGGTCCTGAATGCCCTGTCCATAAATCGAAGCAATCCCTTCGGAAAGCTTTAAGCCGTTGAACTCAATCGGATTGTGGCTTCCAGTGACCATGACGCCGCCGTCCGCATGTAAATTCACAATGGCAAAATACAAGACCGGTGTGGGCACTTCTCCAATGTCAATCGCGTTACAGCCTGTCGCTGTTATTCCTTGCAACAGTGCGTTCTTGATTCGTTCCGAAGTCAGACGCACATCTCTTCCGACTGCAATCGTTTTTAGTCCTTTGCGTCGCATAAATGTTCCATACGCTTTTCCGATCAGCTCGATATTTTCATTGGTCAGGTCATGTTCTGCAATGCCGCGAATATCATATTCCCGAAAGATGTTTGGATTTATCACATCAGCCTCCTTACGCATACGTTTTGATTTTAGGGACGTGAATTAAATAACTTTCCCATCTACGAATAATCCTTGTTCATAGAAAGGCAAAACCGGTTTATCAAATGAGTAACTTAATTAATTCACAGTCCTTATTCTTTTCTTGCCAGCAAAATTCTTGGTAATTTATTCAAGTCAGTTATGATTTCTATATACTGAAAAAACGCTGAATTTGCAAAGATTTTTTTTATTTGATCGGGCTGATTAGCCCCAAATTCTACTGCAATGAATCCGTCTTGCGCCAGATACGATGGAGCAAGGTTGGTCAATCGATGATAAAATGCCAGTCCATCAGATCCGCCATCAAGGGCGATGTAAGGTTCAAAATTTTTAATATCATCATGCAAACTGTCAAATTCTTCCCGCGAAATATAAGGAGGATTAGATACAATCACATCAAATTTTTCAGGAAATGATAGTTTTATATCAAAGATGTCTTGTTGAATGAAATTGATCCTGTCCTGTAACTGATGATACTCCGCATTTTGCCTGGCGATTGTTAAGGCTTCGTGCTGAATATCAATTGCTGTAATTCGGGAGTTTGCAAAATTTTTTGCCACCGCAATAGCGATATTCCCACTTCCAGTTCCAATATCGAGTATTTCAATCGTTTTTTCTTGAGCAAAATTCTTTTTGCATTGCTCAATAACAGTGTCAACCAATATTTCTGTCTCAGGACGTGGAATCAATGTTGAGCGATTGACTTTCAGCTTCAGCGAATAGAATTCGGCTTCTTCTAAAATGTACTGAAGCGGCTCGTGATTGGAACGACGTTTTAATAAATTTCTAATCTGCTCTAATTCTTCGGCGGTTACCGGTTTTTCAAAATTCAAATAAAGCTGAACGCGGCTTAGCTTCAACACATGTCCCACTAACAATTCAGCATTCAGCCGCGCATTTTCAATTCCTTTTTTTGTCAGGTAGTCCGTGGACATTTGCAGAATTTCGATCAATTTGTAACTCGCCAGGTTACTCATGATTTATCCTGACTCAGCAAAATTTAACTTTTCCGTGCGATCGGCAATCTGCAATTGCTCGATCAGATCATATAAATCACCTTCGATAATTCGATCCAATTTGTATAATGTCAAATTGATGCGATGATCAGTAACTCGATTTTGCGGGAAATTGAATGTCCGGATTTTGGCGCTGCGATCGCCGGTGCTTACCATCGAGCGACGGGACGCCATGAGTTTCGCTTCTTCTTCCTCTTTTTTCTTGTCATAAAGTCTGGCGCGAAGAACTTTCAATGCTTTTGCTTTATTTTTATGCTGCGATTTTTCATCCTGACAG
>JALOPY010000467.1 GCA_025453735.1 bacterium
GAAGCGGTGCTGGTGAAAACCGATCAGGCATTGGATTCCCTGGCGACTGCCAAAGCGTTGGTCGCTGCCATCAAAGAGCTGCCATACGATTTAATCCTGACTGGCAAGCAGGGCGTGGATGACGATAGCTTGCAGGTCGGTCCCATGGTGGCGGAGTTGTTGAATATCCCCTGCGTCACTTTTATTTCTGAATTAAAGTTAGAAAATGGCAAAGCCACAGTGAAACGAGAAGTGGAAGGCGGAATGGAAATTGTTGAAGCGACGCTTCCTGCATTATTCACGGCTGAAAAAGGATTGAATGAACCGCGGTATCCAGCGCTTCGGGGAATCATGATGGCGAAGAAAAAAGTCATTCAAGAAAAACAAATCGCGATTGATTCTCCAAAAATTCAAATCGTAAATATCGAATATCCGCCGACGCGAAAAGGCGGCAAGATCGTGGGGCAGGGCGTGGATGCCGTTTCCGAATTAGTGCGATTATTGAGAGAAGAAGCGAAAGCGGTTTGATGAAGTATTGAAGATAAATCCTTGACCGCGAATTATGCGAATTTTTCTAATTTCGCAAAATTGGCTTTAATTGGCAAAATTAGCGGTCACGCGGAACCATTTAAAAAACGAAACGAAAGAGCTTTCAACATAAACATCTGGAGGGTTAGATGGCAAAACCGGTATTGGCAATTGCGGAACAGCGCAATGGCACATTGCGAAAGGCGACCTACGAAGTGGTGAGTGAAGGACGCCGTCTGGCAGATCAATTGGGAGGCGAACTGTTCGTCATTTTGCTTGGCGCTGGCGTCACTGGATTGAGCGCCGAGTTAGCGCACTATGGCGCGAACAAAGTGCTGGTCGGTGATAACGAAATTTTCAAGAATTATTCTGCCGAAGGCTACACCAAAACAATCGTAGCGACGGTGAAAAAAGTTGATCCTGAAATTATCCTGGTTCCTGCATCGAGTTTTGGCAAGGATTTGGCGCCGAGATTGGCTGCTCATCTCGACGTGGGATTGGCTACGGATTGTGTGAAACTGAAATTGGAAAATGGAAGACTTCATGCCCTGCGACCGATGTACGCAAACAAGATTTTAGCAGAACATGAATTGCTTGCCTCACCGCAAATCGCCTCATTGCGACCCAATAATTTTCCAGTGGTGCAGCCTGATGCTTCAAAAACTGCTGCAATGGAACCGATCACTGTCCCAATTTCGGCTGGCGATCTCAAAGCTGTGGTGAAGGAGTTCGTCTCTGGAGAAGGCGGCAAAATTGAATTGACCGAAGCGAATGTCATTGTTTCAGGCGGACGGGGCATAAAAGACTCGGCAAATTATAAGATTCTGGAAGAGCTGGCAGAAGTGCTGGGCGCAGCAGTCGGAGCTTCACGATCCGTCGTCGACGCGGGATGGCGTCCCCATTCGGATCAGGTGGGACAGACTGGAAAAACGGTTTCGCCGAATCTCTATATCGCGTGCGGCATTTCTGGCGCTATTCAACATTTAGCGGGAATGTCGTCTTCAAAATGTATCGTCGCTATTAACAAAGATCCCGATGCGCCAATTTTCCAGCGGGCTGATTATGGGATTGTTGGCGATCTGTTTGAAGTCGTGCCAAAGCTGACGGAAGAATTGAAGAAGATAATCGAAAAGTAAGACAGCAGACGTGAAACGTGAAATGTGAAACGTGAGACGGCAAATGTAAGATTTGCTTCGTCTCACGTTTGCCGTTTCATGTTTTTGACTATTGACAAATCCGATTAAATCCATTGCATCAGTTCGATCCGCGTTCTATTTTCTATCTTCCAACGACAACGCTACCAACTCGATCAGGTCATAAGTCTTCACCGAATCCTGAACGCCTTTGTCTTTGAGTCCATCTTCAAACATCGTTAAGCAGAAGGGACAGGAGACGCCCACGGCATTGGGTTTAGTTTCCAGCGCCTGCTCGACCCGCATATTGTTGATTCGCGTGCCAATGGTTTCTTCAAACCACATCCTGCCGCCGCCCGCGCCGCAGCAAAAGCTTTTATCCCGATTTCGTTCCATCTCTAATAATTTAGCGCCTGAAATGTTTTGGATGATTTCCCTGGGCTGTTCATAAATATTGTTGTACCTTCCCAGGTAGCAGGAATCATGCAAAACAACGGATTGCTGAAAATCTTTTTTTAATACAATCTTTCCTTGTTTCAAAAGATCAGCGATCAATTCGACGGCGTGAATGACCTCGAAGTTGCCGTTGAATTGTGGATATTCATTTTTGAGCGTGTTATAGCCATGGGGGCAGGTCGTGACGATCTTTTTGACATTGTGCTGTTGAAAAATGGCGATGTTTTCTTGAGCCAGAGTCTGAAACAAATATTCCTCCCCAATCCTTCGTGCCGAATCGCCGCAGCATTTTTCTTCAGCGCCGAGAATGCCAAATTTGATTCCCGCTGCATTCAAAATTTTCACAAACGATTGGGCTACTTTTTTATAGCGATCATCAAATGCCCCAGCGCAGCCGACAAAATAAAGTATCTCTGAATCATCTTCGCCTGAAAAAGTTTTTACATCCAGTCCGTTTGCCCAATCACCTCGTGAGGAAAAACCGATGCCCCAGGGATTGAAATTGTTGGTGAGATTTTTCAGCACCAGTTGCACTTCCTTGGGGAATTGGCTGAGCATCAGCACCAGATTCCTTCGCAAATCAATCACTTTTTGAACATGCTCAATTATAACGGGACATTCTTCCATGCACGCGCGGCAGGTGGTGCACGCCCAGATTTCATCAGGGGTGACAGCGCTGCCAACAAGTGGCTCTTCAGTTTCGTTATTCGTTGCTTGTTGCTGGGTTAATAATTGAGCACCTTTTTGATTCAAATTAGTCAACAGATCGAGAATTAGTTTTTTGGGAGACAATGGCTTTTCACTAAGATAGGCAGGACAATTATCCTGGCAACGTCCACATTCCGTGCAGGCATCTAAATCGAGAAGCTGTTTCCAGGAGAAATCAGAGATTTTGCCAGCGCCAAAAGTTTCGGCATTTTCAATATCGATTGAGGTCAATTGTCCATTTGGCTGAAACGAGCGAAAAAAAATGTTCGTCGGAGCGCTAATGATGTGAAACAATTTTGAAAAGGGGATATAGCCAATGAACGAAAATGCCAGCACCAGATGCAGCCACCATATCAGCCGATGCCACGATTGCGCCGCTTCCACGCCTGCGCCTGAAAAAAGTCCACTGAGGGCATAGCCGACCGGGGACCAAACTTCCCACGATGGCTGTGTTGCTGCGATGCGACTCGCTTCAACAAAAAAGCCGCTGATAACAATTGCCAATAATCCAACCAGAACAATCACATCATCAGTTTGATTATTTAGCCGATCAGGGCGTTGAATGTAGCGTCTGAAAAATGCGACGAGCAAACCAATGATTGTCAAAACACCGGCAAGGTCTAACACCAATGAAAAATATAAATAAAAATTGCCTTTAATAAAAGATGGCTGCCCCAGAATTAATCCCCAGACGTCGTAATCGAAACTGACCGTCGCGGTGCCGATTAATAACAGCACGAATCCCACAAAAATGGC
>JALOPY010000468.1 GCA_025453735.1 bacterium
TGTTAAAATTTTCTGTTCAGAGATTTTGATAGATGTTTTTGAATGAGTCTTTGGTCTTTATTCCACGAAATTAAAGAGAATTCCCTATCCTGAAAGGAATCCCTAATTTTAACTATTAAAGTTTTATCTGATTTTTTTATTGACAACATAGATTTAAAGTTGTATATTTCTGTCGTTCAAATGTTTGGAAAAAGAAGAAAATTTATCATAGCGGTTTTTATAATCAGGAGATCGACAGCATGAGCTCAGTAGCATTGCTTGACAAAGTGTTAACCTTGCAAATTGATGATCGAGCCATTTTAGCTCAAAAGATATGGGATAGCATCGAACATTTTGCTTCGCCTGAGGTGGAAGAAGCCTGGCTTGCGGAGGCAGATCGGCGATGGCAGGAAATTGAAGAAGAGAGGGTAACGTGCATTTCAGCCGACGAAGCTATAAAAAAGGCAAGAAACAGCTTGCGCAAATGAATGTAAAATTCCACCCCGATGCGACTATCGAACTCATTGAAGCCGCTCATTTTTATGAAGAACGTCAAGAAGGATTGGGAGACCGATTACTTGATGCTGTAGAAGAAGCGATTGCCTTCATCAGAATGCATCCAACTATATGGCGTTCCGACGAAAAAGGCAGGCGAAAATATCGTGCTAAACGATTTCCATATTTGATAATTTACAAGATCACAAATGATTCCCTCTACATTCTTGCGATTGCGCATACCAGCAGAAAACCAGGCTACTGGAAAATGCGGGATGAACCATAAAGGAATTTTGAGCCTGAACTTATATCTGATAGATTTGGTTTAAACAAAATGATAAACAAAACCGATAAAATAGAAAGCCCCTGGCAAAAGTTTGATGCATTACCTGCTAATGCTAAACGGCAAGTTATCGACTTTATTGCATTTCTTCAAATTCGTTATCAACGACTAGTTCTCTTTAAAAAAACGAAACGGTTGAAATTGTCTGAAGAGCCCTTTGTCGGAATCTGGCAGGATCGTGAAGATTTGAGCGATAGTGTTGCCTGGGTTCGAGAAACTCGAAGACGTGAGTGGAAGGCCTGAGAATGACAATTATCAATTCTCCATTATCAATACGCCATAGGCGGATCTCCGCCAAATACAGGCGGATGATTGACCATTAAAAATAAGTTTGCTTATTCACCTTATCCGCCGCAACAAACTCAATCCCAGCAATCCCCTTCCCCTCCTCATCCGTCACCCGAAAATAAAATCCCCATTCATTGATCAAATTACAGACTTTGATGAGAATTTTATTCAGCCCTGGCTGTAAAACGACGGGGATGATATCATCGTCAAAAATCGCATCCCTGCCTATATTCATGCGCCAGACCTCTTCATCGTTGAGCCATAACTTTACCGATTCATTGGAGCCAATGCGGATTTGAGCTGCTCTCCTGTCAGGCGACTGGACATAGATCAATCCATAACCGACTTTCCAATTATAATTTTTGTAGATCTGTTTCAGGTCGATGTAGCCTTCGTTGAAGCCGTCATTGGCATGCTGCCATTGAATTGCCAGATTCCCATCTTTGTAAATCTTGTTTAATTTGATCTCCCGCTCAGGCGGATATTTTTTCTGAAACCCATTGGTGTTGTCGAATGGAGCGATCACCAGCCATTTGTTCTCTTCAGGTGCACCGATGATCTTCAGTTGTACTTCAGCTTTATCACGCTCTCGATTATGGAAATATACATCGACTAATAAGGATCGGAACACCATTGCAGGCACAGTTAATTCGTGATCCTGGCAATACTGAATCAACTGGTGGTACTTCGCTATCCCCTCATCAATAAATCGATAGGCATATTGATTATAAATTAAAAAGGATTTCCAGGTCGCATTCGGGATTTTGGGATTACGAATATCTTTCATCATTTCTAAAAAATCGGCGGTAAAATCGGGAGCAGCTTTTTGGTATCGCTCCACTTGATCCGTTTTCAGATACAACAGCGGTAAATAAAACTTACCCCACCGTTGAACGTTCGGACTTTTGTTGCTCTGCAAGCTCTGACTGATGATGTTGATTGTTTCATCAGCATTGACATCAAACCAGAGACTAAGCTTCGCCAGATCAACAATGCGTATGGGTTCCTTAACAACGAGGGAATCTCGAATGAACTCATAATTTTTATAAAGAGATGCTCTTGCCTTAGCGCTGTCGCCCTTTTCTAAATACAGCTCATGCATCCAGGTGGCAGCCCGATACGAGACAATACGGTTTCCGACGAACTTTTGAAAATAACCAAGGGCTGAGTCGATTTGCCCCTGGCGCCATTGAGTCAGCCCCATTCGTTCATAACCCAGCGATTTAGAAGTCGGGTCAGTCACATGGTCGAGATATTGCTGGTAAATCTTGGACGCTTTTTTGAAGTTACCTTCATCAAGATAGACATTGCCAAGCTGCAACCAGGAAGGAGTAAAATTGTTGCTGCGCTGAATTGCCTCTTTCAAATATTTTTCAGCCTGTTTATAATTGCCCTGGCTGAAATAAAGCTCACCCATACTATCAAACGGATTGGGCTCGTCAGGCGCCATTTGTTGGTATTGCTTCAGGGTAGCTATCGCTCTGGAAATTTCTCCTTTTCTGGCATAGCAATAACCAATCATATTATAAGCAGGTTTATATTTGGGATCGATACCCAGAATGGCTTCATAATAGCCCAGTGCTTCGTCATAGTTTTGGAGTCCAAAGTAGATGTCGCCCAGATTGAAATACGCTTCGACATCATCTGGCTGGTGTTGTAACCAGCTTTTGGAGGCGTCGATGACTTGCCGCACGTCGCCATTCGCAATACCTGCCAGTCGATCAATTTGAAATTGTTCCCTGGGACTGGCAGTTGACCGCAATGCTTGTAATTGGGTGAAGCACCGAAAGGCCTTTTGCCGTTCTCCTTGAGTGAACAGACGCAAACATAAATAGTAGTAGGCTGCCACAAAAGCAGGATCAGCTTCGACCGCTTTTTCGAGCTGCGCTATGCCATCATTGAACATGGCTTTTTGTATGAAATCGATGCCAGCGGTATAATAGCGCCAGGCTTCGAGGGAATTGGTCGATAGATCGGCAATGCCCCTGGCTTGCTCTTTTTTTTCTAAGGAAACTGACAACGTGCTTTTTATCTTCAGGGTCAGATCGTCCACCATCGTGAAGATCGCTTCCAGATCTTTTCCCTCGACGGTTTCTTCCTTCAAAATTTTGCCCTGATTCGGCTCATGCACTCTCACGTTGATTTGCAGCGAATCGCCATGACGAGAAATATTACCCGTCAAAACCGCCTCGACATTCGCCTCTTTTGCCACGATTGCTGCCAGATCAAAATCCAGTGATTGAGTGCCAGAGGATTGTCCCACCTGATTCAAAATTTCAAAAATTCGGTCGGTGCTGAGAACAGAAAGCGAGCTGGATTGCGACAGCGAACGAATGAGCATTTCGGTTAGTCCCTTTTGCAGCCACTCAAGATTTTGATCGCCAGTTTTATTTTCAAAAAACATAACCGCAATGGCACGCCGCAGAGTAGGTTCTAAATGGATGGTCGAGGTA
>JALOPY010000469.1 GCA_025453735.1 bacterium
ATTTTCGGAATCAGGGCAATCTTGGCGCCGATCTTCGTTCCCGGCTTGGCGCGTTCGATCTTCTGCACCAGTTCCCATTCAGCATTGGCTTCTTCCGAATAGGGTCCTTTCAGCTCGACAACTTTGCGGAAGGCATTGACCGCGCTGCCAAACTTGAAACCTTCTTTGTAGGTGATTCCGAGGTAATAATATGCTTTGCTGCTGTTGGGATTGATTTTGATCGCCTTCTCAAATGTTTTAGCAGCATCTTCAACCCAATCATCGCCCTTTCGCTCGATGGTGATAACGCGACCTTTAATGATGTAGGCATCGACGGATTTATCGGCATTGCTGATGCCTTTATCGGCGAAATCATAAGCCTTTTTAAAATCACCCTGCTTGGCGTAAACCAGCGCCATGCCTGAATACGCTAAGCCATAATTGGGATTCAATGCCCTGGCTCGATCAAATTCTGCCATGGCTGAAGTCAAATTACCGCGATCAAATTCAGTCATACCACGGCTGAAATGGTTATCCGGTGTATCCAGAACGGATTCTTCCTTCATCGCTTTTTTCCCACATCCAACAACGATCACAACAAAAGCTGTGATAACAATCAAACTGATCAATCGAAATAACTTTGTATTCATAGGAATTTCTCCTTTGCGAGTGAGAATTCTGAATTAAAATTCAAGATAATTTATATGAAATTAATTAACGATAAACATGACTTTGCATTTATCTAAAAAGTTTTGGTTCGCTGAAGCCTGGTGGATCAGCGCGGCGTCAGCGTTGGAAATGACGACATCAGTTTTGTTCGGACCGGAAGATTGCATCCCTTTGATGACGAGCGGATTATTAGTAACGCGGTCGTTTTGTCGGGCGCGGTTGACATCTTTATCATAGCCGACCATGCCGATTTCGACTGCCCATTCACGGCTGACAAACTTTGAGCCGTAGATTTCATTGCCCTGTTCGTCAACGATTTTTGGAGCCATTGCAGGACGCACTCCGAGACCTTTGCAATCGATAACAAGTCCGGTGTATGCGCCGCTTGTGGTAGCTGTCATCGTCGTGCCGCCGACTTGCTGCAAAGTTACTCCCGGGGGAACTGGTTTGCCTTGTGGCCAGGGTTGTCCGCAGGTGGGGCACACCATCTGCCCGGCAGTTGAATATTGACCGCCGCCAAATTGTCCGGGAAGCAGCGCGTCGAGAATTGCACCTGTAATAGGCATTTCATAGACGACTTCCACTGAGCCATCGGACATGTACTTGGGTCCTTCAATTTGTTTAAAATTTTGAGCCAGACCTTCAACGCGGGTTCGAATGACATCATTTTCGACCATTGCATTCCGAACGGTAGTTTCGGATGATAAATAGATACCTTTAATTGTTTCAAGAAGATTGCGGAGCGCGTCCAATTGAGCGGCGCGAATGGCAGTGCTTCGCTGCGCAGCTATCGGCAAGTTGGGATTTGGCGCTCCGATGCCAGTCGCCCTGACAACCTGGCTGGACCAGTTGACGGATTGGTTCTCACCAAAAGTTTGGGTAACGTATTGAGCCTGCAATGCCAGTGCAAAAGTCAATACAAAAACAACGCTTATGACAAATACGTTTGTCTTTTTCATAATTTACTCCTTTGACTAATGTTATTTATTTGTTTGAGAAAATTTGTACTCGATGCGTAATGCGAAAAACACCTAATTAAACGAAACAACTATCAAACTGTTCATTAAAATCCGAGATATTTTTTTCACCCCCTAACCAGCTATTTTACATTTTATGTTTAAATTGCATTACAAGTCTATTCTTTGCTTTTTGGCAAAAAAGCTTCTAACACGAAGCCACCGAGAAACCATAAAGATCGAGCTAATTATTACTTTTTATCTTTGTGGGTTTTGTGTTTTCTTTTTATGGCTCGGTGTTGAAATAATTTTTATGCAGCCTTGCTGCGCTATTTAATAACGCATTTTTTTCTAAATCTATTGTGATTACAGTCAATTTCCTATAAAAAAAATAGAGCGAATGACGGGGGTCGAACCCGCGACACCTGGCTTGGGAAGCCAGTGCTCTACCAACTGAGCTACATTCGCTTGTGCATTTGAGTTCCGATATGAGATGATTTAAAATCAGAGTATAAGTTAATATTTTTTAGAAAAAAGTCAAGTAAAATTTTGTTTACTTGTATAAAAAAGTATTTACAATATATTTGATGCCCTGAAAGGCTGATTCGTTTCGGAACTTTTATAACACTCCGGGGAGCAATTCCCATTAGTTGGCATTTATCGCTATGAAACCTCATTACCAAAAACTGCTGCAGCAGTTACTGCTATTTTTTTAAGTGGGAAACACCACAATGAATTGTGGTGTCAACTCTATCCCGTTTGACTCAACACCATAATTTATTATGGTGTTGACGGCTTACAAACAGAACGATTAAAACCGTTGCAGCGGTTTTTTCCAACTTTTAGGAATTGCACCCCACTCCAGTCTCTTCGAATGATTAACTCATTATTTTTGTAGTTGCAACTGATGAACTATCTTCTTATATTGAGCATGATTACTTTTTTGCGCATAGTCTGTTGCAACAAATTTTGAAAGCACTGCGTAGAAGTCAATGTAATTGAATTCAGAGTTTAGGAGGAATCATGAAGTTGAATCGAAAACGAATCATTTGGATCGGTGTTATCATTCTTATGGTTGTAATTGTGGCAGTCGTGATTGGCAGCACTGGAAAGAAGAAGGATCAGAAACTGGCGACTGTCAAAGTGGAGCGAAAAAATATCGTCGAAAAAGCGCTGGCGATTGGCACGTTGAGTCCTGAAAATGAAATTGCAGTCAAATCCAAAATATCTGGTGTGGTAAGCAGGCTCTTTGTGGATGCTGGAAGTTTTGTGAATGCGGGCGACGCCATGTTGGAAATCCGACCTGATCCCACTCCGATCGAGCTTGCAGAAGCAAGGCGTAATGTTGAGATGGAAGCTATCGCTCTGGAAAATGCGCGGCGAGATTATGAGCGAGCTAAACAGCTTAAGGAGAAAGGTTTTACTTCAGATAAAGAATATGAGACCAGTCAAAAACAATTTGACCAGGCAAAAGTGCGACTCGAAATGACTCAGGAGCGATTGGCGTTGCTGGAAAAAGGCAAAGTGAAATTTGCGAATTCAAATATTGAATCAATTATCAAGTCACCGATAAACGGCTTTGTGCTGGAAAAAATGATCAATGTCGGTGATCCCATCGTGCCGTTGACGTCGTATCAGGCAGGGACGCCGCTTTTTTCGGTTGCCGATATGAAGAAATTAATTTTCAAAGGAACGGTCGACGAGATCGATGTGGGCAAATTGAAAGAGGCGATGCATGCCGAAATTACTGTTGGCGCGTTGCCTGGCAAACCTGTTTTGGGAATCCTTGATAAAATTTCTCTGAAAGCGCGAAAAGAGGACAATACCACTGTTTTTCCGGTGGAAATCATCGTCCAGCCCGAAGAGGGACAGGTGCTCCGGGCAGGATATTCTGCCAATGCCAATATCATCATTCAGAAAAAAGATAGCGTGCTGGCAATCCC
>JALOPY010000470.1 GCA_025453735.1 bacterium
TCCATCCAGCGTATAAAAAATATCACTCTCACCCGCGGATAACTCGATTGCAACTGTTGATGAATAAAATCCCCCGGGCAAAGAAACGGAAACTGAATCAGAAAAATCCTGGATTTCTTCCCCTTTACTCGTTGAACCCGGAGATGGCATCTGGAAAATCCAGGGAAGAGAACCATCGCTTATTCTCCCGTAGGAAACATCTGATTCTGATGCTGGCATTTCAACCTGTTCAAGAACTAATCCGTCACAATCACTTAAGATTATGCATTCGCCGGATGCACTTATTTTAAAATTCGTATGCCAGAAATTCATGCTTGTATCTTTGTCAGAGGCAAAGACGATAAGATATTCTCCTGGATTGATAACAGCATTTCCAAACCGCCATTTTTTTATATCAAGTGAATCATCGCTCAGCGAATATCCCTGGATATTTATCTGCTCCGAGCTGCAATTATATAATTCAAGCCAGTCCGGTGTATCACCGTCTTCATCATAAATTGTCTTTGTATTCGATGACATAATTTCATTAATGACGATGCCCTGTGAAAAGGCAAGCTTCGATACGCACAACAACGTCATGATAAAAAAAGCACTTGTAGTTTTAAATTTCATTTTAGCCTCAAACAATTCTCACGCAGCACCGGGCTGCAACCAAATTTTATTGTCACACAAAGTCATCTGCCAAACTGCGGGGATTCGCTGTAGCGAACCTTTTAGCCCGCAAAGCATGACACCATATTTTTCTGAGCGTTCTTTGCTGCTCTGCGTGATATTTTTAAAAATATTTTTTTACTAAATTTTTAGGTGCAATGAAATTATCAATCGACTATTAACTTTTAGTATTCATCCGTTCTAAAAGGCGATGCCGGCAAGCCGTCTTTGTTATATAAATTCGCGCCTGCCGGATTATCAGCCCAGGCATATCTGACCGCAACCGGATTGGCAATTTTATCACTCCACACCACGATTTTATCTCCCTCGATCTTTGCCTGTGCCCATACAAATTGACTGTCAGCTCCTGAAATGGCAAAACCCTTGAGTCCTCCACTTCCCTGTGCAACCAGCCCGCTTCCGACGTTCGCAAAGGTCAATATTATTTTATTGCCATCAATTTTCATAGACTCATAAATAGGGCCGGAATGAACGACCTTTTCATCACCATAAGCGACTTTTTGAGCCACCAGCGCGAGCCGGTTGCCGACATCTTTTTTATTGAGCGGATGGATATCATTCCATTCACCAATGTCGATGGTAACAGCCATCGCAGTATTTGGAACAGATAATGCCTTTCGCTGGGCTTCACGCAATAATGCCCAATTGCTCTCAGAAGGTTCAGGCTTTGGCGCCATAAAATTAGGAAGCTGGACAAATAAGAATGGGAAATCTCCAATCTCCCACTTGTTTCTCCAGTCCTGGATAAGTGCCGGAAAGAGGGTCCTATACTCAATCGGTCTTCCCGCATTGGATTCTCCCTGATACCATATTACACCTTTTATGCTGTTGTTCAACAGGGGAGCGATCATTGCGTTATACAAGCCCATTGGCTTCCATCGGATAAATGTTTCGCCTTGTAAAAATTCCATTTTAGCGCCAAGCTTATATTGCCAGTCTCCCGCTAAATCAATCTTTTCATTTCCGGCAACCAATTCATAAGACTTATCCTCAACAAATCCCCCTTTGCCTCGTTCGTTAATAACTCGAATGACGATAATATTTTTACCTTCCCGCAGAGCTGCCGGGGGAATCGTGTATCTTCTTGGGGGATACTGGTAGCTGGTTGCGCCAACAAAAATTCCATTAACGAAAACAGAATCAGCATCAACAATTCTGCCAAGAATAAGTTGAACTGGATTTCCAACCATGGAAGCGGGAACATCTATCTCTTTTCTGAACCAAACAACGCCGTTAACAAAACCCAGACTTTTATCCGCCCAGTAGCCCGGAATTTGCATGATCGACCAGTCTGATGAATTATATCCCGGGCTGTACCAGGTTTTTTCTGCATCCGCATATCCTTCATCATTTAGCCTTAATTGGCGGTACCAGGAATTTATTCTGGTTCGATCTTCATGCTGAATTTGTTGTATTAACGCGCTGTCTTTAAATCGCTGAGCTTCATTATAGTACTGGGGAAATGCCTTGAGACTTTCCTCACTCATCCACGCTTCAGCAGGTGAACCGCCCAAGGCTGAATTTATTAGACCGATCGGCACTTTATATTTGTCATATAGCTCTTTTCCAAAGAAATAGGATACGGCCGAAAAGCTCAATACATTTTCAGGATTTGCTTCCCTCCATTGCCCTGACAGCACATCACTTTGCGGACTGCTGAAATTATATTGGTCCGGAACTTCGAAGTATCGGATATTCGGATTTTCTGAAGCCGCGATTTCAGATTCATATAACGGGCTGACTCTTTGCATATCCAATTCCATATTCGATTGGCCGGAGCAAATCCAAACATCCCCGATCATTATGTCACGAATTGTAATTGAATTGCTAGCGCTCAATTGCATATCATACGGACCGCCGGCTTTTAATTTCGGAAGCACAATATTCCAATCACCTTTATCATGTGCAGTAGTGCGATATGTCGAATCGATAAAATGGATTGAAATTTTTTCTCCCGCTGATGCCCATCCCCAAAATTTTATTTCTGCATCACGCTGCAATACCATTCCGTCATTGATGAGCTTTGGCAGTCTTGCCTGACCAAAAACTGAGACAGTTGTAAGTATAGAGCAAATGAATATCAGTTTACAGATTTTCGCTTTCATGCTGCAATACCATTATTTGTAAGTGTAGAGCTTTACTTTTTGAATACAGAATGCACGGCCGGGTAGATGCAAATGCCTCCCCTGATGACTTTGGTCGCCATTCATCCGACGTTCTGGATTCCAAATTTCGTTTCTAAACTCTCCTTCATCGATTCTTTCAATTCCGGCAATCGTGCCATCACTTGTGCGCGTTTCGAACGTCACAATAATGCCACTGCCAGCGATCAGAAATTCATCGGGAGCGAGCATGATAATCATTCCGCCAACTCTGGGCGTCTCTCCATCCGATTTCTGCGCGTAAGCCCAACTGTATTCGTGGCGGACATTGAACGCATAATTACCGAGCTGCACTTGAGTATTGTGATGGGTGCTGTCGAGCAATACGCCCATCATCATGTCTTTTCCCTGATTTTCGAGAATCAGCGGTTCGAGCTGATGCAATACATCATAGGCTGTTGAAAGCGGATTGGACTCTGGATGATCCAGCGACTCGATTGAAAACGGACTATAGCCCATGGCATTATGCTTTGCAATCGCATAAAAGGCATTCGTTGGACTTTGGTTATTGGCGACCTCTGGAATGAACAGCGGATTTCCCGATCGATCATATTTTTCGCACCACTCGACAAAACTTTTAAAGTAAATATCGGGCGCTAGAAAATCGATGTGTGGTGCTCCCGCTCGCCAGACATTCATCAGGTGCGGCAATGGACCGGCGCTGGGGTATTGACCAGGCTTATAATTGGGACGGATGAGTGCCGCATTCACA
>JALOPY010000471.1 GCA_025453735.1 bacterium
CTCAGTCGGGAGTTGAAAGTTTTGGTAAGTGAACAGCAACCAGCCGGAACTTATCAGGTTCAATTTGATTCCCAGGCTTTGCCAGCCGGTCTATATTTCTATCGTTTGCGGGCCGGAGAGTTTTGTGAGACGAAAAAGATGTTGATTGTCAAATAGTCCGATGAAAATTGTTGCAGACTTCCTTTCATCCAAACAACAAAAATTGGATGTATTCTTTTATTTGGGATGAGGCTGCAGGGACGCATAGACGCGTTCTCTACTAGGATTAAAAATTTTTATCAGCTCGATTTTTTGCCATCAAGAGATAATTCGCTAAATAGAGGCGGATAATTTTGACGCAATTTGCTCAATCATCGAAGCCGCTTGCTGGATTTTTGCACAGACTGCTACATGGCTCCAACAAAAAGCCTCAATCCCATTGCAGGATTGAGGCTTTAACTTTAATTGCGCAAAGTGAAAACAAAGTGAAAATGTTTTTTCCTTTATATACACGCCATTATTTAACCAGAACTAATTTCTTTGTTGCCTCAAAATTTCCTGATTTAATGGTGTAGTAATAGACTCCTGTTTTTAACTTTGAGGCATCAAATTGAAGCTGGTAAGACCCTGCTTCTTTATGCTCACTTACCAATGTGGTAACTTCTTCTCCCAGCAAATTATATAACTTCAGCGTTGTCATCCCGGCTGTTGGCAGGTCATACACGATGGTTGTCATCGGATTAAACGGATTGGGATAATTTTGAGATAGCTTGTATTCTTTTAGTGATGCTTCCGGTGAGGCGCTATTTTGCACTGAGGTCCCTTGCGTAACCGTAATTGGATTTTCTAACCGAAAAGAATAATACTCTGGCTCAGTGAAATCAAGCGCAGCGTTGGTTACAAAGTAGCCAATTTCATATTTGCCAAGGGTTGAACCGACAGTCAATTCGATCTCAACATCAACATAAGCCGTATCGCCTGCCTGGTAATTGAAAGGTGTATTGGCTTGATAGACGATCCATTGCAAGTCAGCCCCACTGGGTAACTGTGTTTCAAGCGTTTTAGCCCAATAATCGACCTGACCACCCGGGTCGCCATCGATACTATCAGGATGTAGAAAACTGCATTCATCGGGACCGATGTCACCCGAATATTTGACCGATTTAACTGTCCAATCATTGGGGATCAATAATCCAACAATCCCATAATGTGGATTCGCTTCTTGATCTTCAGTGCGAACCTGCAAATAAACGGATATAGTTTCTCCGGTTTTCGCGGAAGTCGGTTGATCGACTTCAATGATGGTGAAACAGCCACTCATTAAGGGCAGAATTATAGCGATTGCAATAACAAAGATGAGTTTTGTGGTATTCAATTTCATGATCGTTCTCCTGGTTTTGGTTATAAGATTCCTTGAAACTCAAGCTAAATGGAATTAAGAAGTCAGCCTTTTATTGTAGACTCAGAAACAAAATCACTTCGGATTAATTCCCAAGCTAATCCAGATCTCACCTCCTTTAGAATTTTTAAATAAATTCAAAACCATCGATTTAAAATTTTTTGTGTTTTCTGCGATCACCTCCTTGGAAATTTAAAAAGGTCAAAGATGTTTTTCAATTGCGGCTTTTAATTGATGTTCCGAGGGAATGATGCTGATAAACTCTGGAACGTTGTTGATCAGAATTGTGGGCAATTTTGTGACTCCCAATTCTTTCATCCGTTGCATCCCTTCTCTCGTTTTAATCAGGCTTTCTTTCCATTCAATTTGGTCAGGAAATAAAGGAACGACTTTCTCGACCATTTCGACCATATACTGACAGGGCGAGCAAGCTCGTGAATCTAATGTTATGATTTCTATGAATATTTTCTTTGACATCGTTATTTTTTATGTTGAATGAAATTACGTGAAACGGCAGACGTGAAATGTGAGATGTCCTTTGGTCTCACTTCTAAAATTTCAAACTGATCACTGATTCCTGGTTACTGCCCACTGTTTTCTATTCCCTTTTTACGTTTCACATTTCGCGTCTCACTTTTGCCGTTTCACATCTCACGTGAATGGACCGCACGGGTAATCGCCTGAACATTTTCAATCGGTGTAGCATAAGGAATATCGCAGCCAGGGCAGAGGAAGAATCCTTTTTTCCCACCTGTGTTGAGACAGTCTATTGCTGCCTGATAGTTTTCTTCGGGAGTGCCAAATAACATCACTGATGCCAATGGCAAATTGCCAGCGAAAGCCACGTTATGCTTCGCTGCGATTTCTCTGGCATAATTCAAATCGACATTTTCATCAACTCCAAAAAAATGAGCGCCGATGGTTGCCATCTGTTCCACATTTCGGGTGGCATCGCCGCAGGCAAAGAAGCCTGATTGCTTTCCCATTCGATGAATGGTTCCCAGTATGGGCTGATGATACGGCGTGACGTACTCTTGAAAATGCTCCGCCGAAATTTGAGAGGTCAATGAATCCACGACGGTTATGATGTCGACGCCTGTTTCGGCATAGTAACGTGCGGTGGCTTCACAGACCTGGCTGGCAAAGGACAATATTTTTTTGACCTGGTCAGGGTTATCGTACATATCGGTAAAGATTTTTACTCCCGCCAGATGCAAAGTCAAAGTAAACGGTCCCGCGATCAAAGCAAATATGGCAATGTGATCGCCCAATTCTTTGACGATTTTTCGAGCACCATCAAGCGCCATCGGAAATCGCCCCTGGTCTGGCGTGGGAATCGACAAATCATTTAGCGCAGCTTTTTCTAATACGTGTCCGACAACAGCGGGTGGATTTTCATCCGACCAGGCGATCTCACACCCTAGAGCTTCGGCTTCCAATTGAACGTCAAACAGTGTGGGCAAGCCATCGGGCTGATAAAGCTCATAGCCTTTCAAGACACCTGCAACCAGCGTATCTGCCTCAGTAAAAAGCTGCTTCGCATTCACCCCCAATAAATTCGCCGCATGAGCCCCAACCCAGGGCACCCACCCAACTCGATCAATCGGCTGCAATTCCAGCGTTCTTAATATTCTCTCTTTTGAATTCATCTAATCCCAAAATTACAAGCCATTCCTAAAAACCTGGACCGCTAATTTCGCGAATCAAGCCAATTTCGCTAATTTGCTAAAAATAAAATTCGCGTAATTTGAATAATTCGTGAAATTCGCGGTCAAAATATTTTTGACTATTGAGCAAGAATTTTATTGTATAGGTACCAATTACCTATCCAGCTTCGCCTCGATCCAATTTCCACACTGCGCAAAATAGGGCAGCCAATCCTGGGTGCGAACCACCAGTTTCAATTCTTTGACTCCAGTGATCGGAATTTCTATCTCTTGAGCTTCGGAATTCACATCCATCACCCGACTGACGAACAGCTCATCGCCGTCCCCATAAACGCCAAATTGGATTTTGCCGCCTCGGTATTCTTCTTTTTTCAAATTGGAAAAAGGATTTAACTCCGCTGGAACGATTGCGGAAAACGTATCCCATTCACCATTAGGTCGATAAATTAATTCCGAATTGGGAAAAACGCTGATGCCTTTTTGATAAT
>JALOPY010000472.1 GCA_025453735.1 bacterium
AGATGATGAAAAAATATCTTCTGTTTTGGTTTATTATTCTATTGAGTTTTAATTGCGGGAAGAATAAAAATAAAATCGATGAAAAAGTGATCGTTACTGTCGGCAAAGGCTCGCTAACATTGGAACAGCTAAATAGCGAAATTCCCGTTTCAGTTCAGTCGAAAGTATCCAAGGAACAATTGAATAAGTTTCTCCAGCAATGGATTGAAATCGAGCTCATTTATCAGGATGCCTTGCGACTCGGCATGGATAAGGAACGTGACTTCGAAGCAGAGCTGGAAAAATCGAAACGAGAGATTTTAGTCAGGAAATATTTTGAAAAATATCTCTCAGGAGATGCTCAAATTTCCGATGAAGAAATGCAAGTGTATTATGAAGAAAACAAAGACAATTTTGTCCTGGCTCAAGATGAAATTAAAGCGCTTCATATTCTTGTTCCGTCTTATAATGAAGCTATTGCAGCGCGATCAAGGATTACACGGGGAGAGGATTTTGAAACCGTTGCCCGTGAAGTTGTTCATGATTCGCCAGAAAGAGATCGAATTCAGTTAGATTATTTCACCGCAGAGGATGTTATTCCGGAGATTGCCAGAAACCTGTTCAACAATTGGACGCGCTCTGGAAGCCTCACCGAACCGATAAAGTCAGATTTTGGCTATCACATCTTAAAAATTTTGGACATCCGTCGCAAGGGAAATTTACGGGCATTTGACGAGGTCAAAGATCAAATTGCAGCGCGAATTAATTTGGTCAAGAGAAATGAAATCTATCGCGATAGAATTATAGAGCTAAAAAACGCGACCAATATTAACAGTAATCTCGATCTTTTAAATACAATCTACAGTGATTCGGATAGCAGTCGAGCCACAGAAATTATTGATAATTTGAAATAAAAATGGAGCACCAGAATGAAAAAACTATTTTGTATAATTAGTGCAATTTTTATAGTGACAGGATATGGAATTGCGCAGCAGGTTCTCGACAAAATTGCTGCTGTTGTTGGGGATGATATTATTCTCCAGTCTGAATTGATGCAATATTCATTGAATCTCGCTTTTCAGTACAAAATTGATCCCAGAAAAAATCCTGATCAATTCGAACAGCTTCAAAGGGAAACGCTTCAAAATTTAATCAATCAAAAGATATTAGTGGCAAAAGCAAAAGAAGACACGATTGAAGTCGATGAGCGCCAGGTCGATACTGTGCTTGAAGAGCAAATCAATCGGATGATCCAGCAGCTTGGCTCTGAAAAAAAATTAGAAGAGCAGTTGAACATGTCGATCAGCAAGATCAAGCGAACGTTTCGAGAAGATGTTCGGAAAAACCTCATGGTCGAGAAACTGCAACAGACGAAATTCAGTCAAATAAAAATTACGCGCCGCGAGATTGAAGAATTTTACAATACCATGAAAGACAGTCTCCCCGAGCTAAAAGAGATCGTTGATATCAGTCATATTTTGCTGGAAATTAAAGCGGGCAAAGAATCTGAGCGAGTCGCCCGGGAAAAAATCGATGAGCTGCTGCAGCGAGTGAAACAGGGGGAAAAATTTGAAGATTTGTGCCGTCAGTACTCTGAAGATCCGGGAAATAAAGACCGGGGCGGAGAAATTGGATTTATGCAGCGCGGTGATTTTGTGCCTGAGTTTGAGGAAGTGGCGTTTTTATTAGAACCAGGAGAAATTTCTGATATTGTGAAAACGCGTTTTGGCTTTCACATTATCCAATGCATCGATCGCAAAGGCGACAAAATAAATGTTCGGCATTTGCTCATTCGTCTGGAGGCAAATCCCGGCGATGAAAGCGCAACCGAAGAACAGATCAAAGCGATCCGGGCGATGTTCGATAAACCTGAAGCTAATTTTGAGGAATTGGCTAAGCAATATTCTGACGATGCAACCACAAAAGAACAAGGAGGTCACATCGGTAAATTTGAAGTGGAAAACTTGCAGGAGCGAGAATTTGTCACTGCCATTCAACAACTAAAACCCGGCGAGCTATCTCAACCTTTTAAAACAAGGTTCGGCTGGCATATTCTTAAATTAAATGAACGACAGGAGCCTCGCAAAATATCCCTTCAAACGGATTGGGATAAAATCGAGCTCTGGGCATTAACGTCAAAACGCCAAAATGAATTTAACAAATGGCTCGATGAAGCTAAAAAAGATGTCTATGTCGATATAAAGCCAAATTAAAGATTTTGATTTTTAACAGTCAGATCACTATAACTGGACAACTGATTCCATCGCTCCAGGCGATGGAATCAGTTTATGCAGTAACTTCATTTACGTATATTTTTAACCTTAACGAATATAAAATTTGCCCTCTGGTAGTTTCCAAAGGGCTGGTTTGCTTTTATGAATATCAGTTGGCTTCTCCTTCGGTGAATGCGACTTAGTCGCATCTGCCTCTGGCACGATCAATCAATAATAGAAATCTGCCCGGGAAAGATTATTTCTATCCTTTATATTAACGAAGCAAAATCTTAAATTTCATTCATCTAACAGTATGAAAAAAATAATTCAACTATTTTTGCTGATTTTATTAATCTCTTCATTGAATCTTTACAGCCAGCAAAGCACAAAAATGAGTCTGTTTACAATCGCTCGACTGAAATACCAGGGCGGGGGAGATTGGTACAACGACCCATCTGCCATCCCGAATCTATTGAATTATTTAAAACAAGAAACCATGATCCAGGCGGCTGATGATGAGAAAAAAGTCGAAATCATGGATCAGGAATTTTTTTCTTATCCGATGATCTTTATGACAGGACATGGCAAGATCGCTTTTTCCGATGAGGAAACGGCTCGGTTGCGATTGTACCTGCTAAATGGTGGGTTTCTCTACGCCGATGATGACTATGGCATGGACAAATATTTTCGGACGATGATGAAAAAGGTCTTTCCAGATAAAGATTTGGTCGAATTGCCGTTCAATCACCCGCTATATCATTGCCACTTTCATTTTGATCATGGCGTTCCCAAAATTCATGAGCATGATGGGGGACCTCCCCATGCCTATGGCATTTTTCACGACGGACGAGTGGTTGTATACTACACCTTCAACACCAATATTTCCGACGGCTGGGCAGATCCGGATGTCCACAAAGATCCAGAACAAGTGCGCTTGCAAGCGTTGCGGATGGGAGTGAATATCATTGTTTATGCCTTGACGAACTAATGCGTAACTTGGTAGCTGGGTAATTATCTGGACCATGAAATTATTGGCTGCCAGGTAAAAATGATATCCTGGAAAAGGAGTGATGGAGCGTTGGAGTGATGACATGTTGATTTCAACGCTCCGTTGCTCCAGCACTCCAACGCTGCGCGAGCGAAATCCAATGACAGGAATATTTGATTTTTCAAACCAACCCATGCCACTCCCCATGCACCATGCCCCATGCTCTCTGTGCTCTGCTTTCCTTAAAATTAGTTCTTGACTTTTCCGCAAAAATATGTTATAATAACTCTACAAATTCAATTAAATTCCAAACACCATTTTCTGACGAAACACAGCGATTGCGCCGAT
>JALOPY010000473.1 GCA_025453735.1 bacterium
ATCATTTCCGTACCTGCTACTTTCGCCTCATAATTATTGGTGAGCTTGGGATCTTCCATCATGTCTTCGTAGGACAGGTCTGATCCCATGACCGATTGGCGCAGCATGTGGCCTGAGATTTGAATGATACGATCGGTAGCAGGGGAGTAGAGCCAGAGCATTTTTTCCAGCTTCAACATCTTGGTGCCTTTTTCACGGGCGGGCGCCAGGTATTCGGTGAATGACTTATCGATTCCCTGCACCCAGGTTTTGGATTCAATGGTTCGGCTCTCCCGTCTGCTATGGATAACCATTTTGGATGTCAAAATGCGATTGTCTGATGTTAAATTTTTATCGATCTGATTTAAGATCCATTCACCTGATGGTTGCTGAGCAAATGAAGTGGCTATTGAGAATAAAATAAATAATACAATTAATCGTTTCATGATAATCATACCTTTTGTATTGAATAAACGAAATGATAAAATTTGAGAGTAATTTAGTTTTTTTCTTTTTCGCGGAAAATAAAATTCATTGAGCACGGATTGAACTGATCGAACGGACTAGAACTGATCTTTATTTTTAAAAAAATCCGTTTTGATCAGTTGAATCCGTTCAATCCGCGTTCCAAATCTTTCAATTCAAAAATCAAAATTCTAAAATCGTAAATCAAAATTAGACCTCAAGTTCTCTGAACAACTGAGCTGTTTTTCGTTTATAAATTCCAATTCCTGACAGCATGGTTCCCAACACCGTTGAAATTAGCCCGGGTAGAAATCCGATAACATAAGCTGGCGGAGTGATTTGTGCCCGTATCACAGTAGGCATCATAATGGTTGCGCCCTGCATCATCCCGCTGACATTTATGCCTCTGCTTTGCAGGTAAAAAGCAAATCCTAATCCCAGCAACGTGCCAAGAGATGAACCAATAATGCCGATTAAAATTGATTCGTAAATCAGGGAGCGATAAACATGCCCTTTGGGCTCGCCAATTGCCAATCGCAGCCCGACTTCGCCGTAGCGCCGCAAGCCGCCGAGTAGTCCCGCATTCCACAGCACCAGTGACATCGCAAAAATAAAAATCGAGATAGCCAGTCCCTTAAAGCTAGCGATATAATCAAAATAGCTTGCCAGTCCACTTTGAATTTTTAAGCGCGACATTGTTGGAGCAAACTCATCTTCAATCTCGGCATATTTTGCATTGAATGCGTTTTCCACCATCAATGCTTTCACATCATCATAGGCGACCTCGGGGAAAAAACCCAATATTTCACTGGCCGCATCGTTCATATCGAGAACTAGTTGGACATCGGAGATGTCCATAATGATGGCGCCCCGATCCATGGCTTCCACCCCAAAGCGTATCGTACCAGCAATAGTGAAATTCTGCAACGCCATGCTGCCGTACATGGTCGAGCTTAACAGAGTCACGATGGCGCCAGGCTTAATGCTGAGCTTGTTAGCAAAATCATCGCTGATGAGAATCTCTCCCGAATTTTTCGACATCTGTCCCTGGATCAAGGCTTCATCGATGGCCAATCGCTGAATTTCTGTCGTCGTTTCAGAAAACAAATCTACCGCCAATCCAAAAGCAGGTCCCTGGGCTCTGGTTTCGCCCTGCTCATCCGGAACATCCAGTAATCCGCCGAACCGAATCCGCTTCACCCAGGTCATATCGGGAAATTGTTTTTGGAGGTCATCGAACAATTTATTGACTCCCAGTAACGACAGATCGATGGGCATTTGATCGGCATTTTCAGTGTAGGCACGGGTCATCACTTTGACATGCCCCGTAGTAAACCTGGCAGTGAGATCGAACATATCCCCCAGGACGCCAGTCAGCCAGCAATGCATCACCACCGTGAGCAGCACGCCGCTGGTCACGATGATGATCGGGAACAGGCTGCGCTGGCGATCCCGCAAGATTCCTTTTAATAGAAAGTTGATCATTGTATCTTCCCTTTGATGGCTTCAGTTGGATTCATTTTAGCGATTTTTCGGGCAGGCAAAAAGCTAACGATAGTCGCCGTGATCATAACAATCAATACCGTTGCCAGAATCAGCCCTGCGCTGTAAACGGGAAATATTTTTTCAGCAATGGTGATGCCATATTCATCCGTTCCCTGGGGCATGGGTATTCCTTTTATGGCTTGAAGCGTGAGCAATGGAATGCCATAAATCGCTGCGAGAATCGCGGCTAAAACGCCATGCATCGCTCCTTCGATGGTGAATAGCTTGACGACCTGCCATCGGGTCATGCCCATTGCGATAATGGTGCCGATCTCTTTCTGGCGCCGAAAGATGGACAGTACCTGGGTATCAAAGACCGCCAGCATGGCCAATAGCATTAGAATCACATAGACAAATATGATGCCGACCGATTTGCTGCGGATAATTTCATTTAGTGGTTTCAGCAGAAAATCATGATTTTTAAAATCCCACCCAGCATAACTGGCGGAAATTGAAGCGTTTTTCTCTAAAACAACGATGGTCGCTTCATCGGGTATTTCCATCATGAATTGAAGCTGCTCTAATGGAATCCACATCTGGGCATTATCGATAGCTGGGACAATGGTTTTAAAGATGCTGACAATTTTTGCATCAGCGGCGTCAAAAGTGCCATTTGCATCTCGCCAGCGAACCGTAACAAAATCCCCGACGTTGAGCTTGCTATTTTTTGCCATCCTTGTGCCAATCAGAGCGGGAATGGCATCGCCAATTTGTTCTAATTCGGCCGATGGAATTTTCAAAATTTTTTGATCCGGGTCGATTCCTTTCAGGATCACATTTTGAATCCGCCCATCCGGGTAAATCGTTCCCTGGGAAATCAATATCGGTGTCATCGTCCCCCTGGAAATTTCAGATTGCATTTCTTCTTGAAGCGGACTGTGACTATCATTCAAGGTAAAAGGATCGTAAGGGTCATAGTTCTGTTGCCAGAATTGTCCCCCGCCGATCTCCCAATCGATCGTGTCCCGCCGTGCCTCTTTATTCCAGCCATCGAGCAATCCGAAATACCAGATAATCAGAATATAACAAAATGATAGCACGATGACATTGAGCCAGGTGCGCAGCCCTGCACCGATCAGGTTTCGATAAGCTAATTTAAGTGCAAGCATATTGATTTTCCTGTTTCTTGTTTAAATTCCAAATCTCAAATAAATTCTAATAAACAAATCAGAAAATTTCAAACCTACCTAAGCAACACCATTTTCATTGCCAAGAAGATTTGCAGTTTTGAATTTTGTAATTTGGGTATTATTTGTAATTTGAATTTTGACCATTGGAATTTCATCCGTTGGGTTGTTTCTATCCGTTGGAAAAAAATATTTTTAAAATCAATCAAAACTCTCATCCCCCACCACCTTCCCATCTTCCAGCGAAATCTTTCGATGCAGATAGTTGATCACCTTCTCATCATGCGTGGCAAAGATAAAAGTCGTTTTCAACTCGTCATTTAGCTTCTCCATCGTTTGCAAAATGCGATGTGAATTTTTCGCATCGAGATTAGCGGTTGGCTCGTCCGCCAGAATGATCTCTGGT